>CAZKQY010000457.1:0-12100 GCA_964555005.1 uncultured Syntrophotalea sp.
ATGAATTCGCCGGCTGAACCGGAAAGAATCAGGAACGGCAAAAAAGCAGCAATGATCGTAAGTGTCGCCGTGAATACGGGAACGACAACATCGGTGGCACAACGCCAGGAAGCCTCCGCTTTAGGGACCTTTCGGTCAAGAAGATCGACGTAATTGTCCGCGATCACGATGGCGTCATCCACCACGATACCGAGCACCATGATCAGGGCCGCGATGGATACCTGATGCAACGCTATACCCAGGAAGTTCATGAACCCCAGCGTTGCGCACAGGGTTACCGGGATCGCAAAGGCTGCTATGACGGCGACACGGATCGGCAGGAGCAAAAGCGTGACAAGAATAACCGAGCCGATAGCCAGCATAAACTCGTGGGTCAGAGTTGTGATGCGGTTTTTTACGACCGCCGGCTGGTTGGCGATCAGATCAAGCTTGACATCAGGCGGCAGCAACGTTGTAAGGCGATTGAACACCAGGGCGATCTGGTCCCCCAGTTCCACAATGTTCTGTCCCTTTTGCATTTCAATGGACAACAACATGCTTTGTTGGCCGTCGTAGCGGACCAGGAAGGTTGGGTCCTGATAGCGACGCGTGACATCGGCGAAGTCGCGAATATATACCGGATTTCCAGTTTTGGAGACATCCACCAGGACGTTTCGAATCTGTTCTTCGGTTGTAAATACCCCTGTTGTGCGCAGGGGAACCTTGGCGTGTTTCGCATCAAAATGACCGGTATTCCCTATGACGTTGCGCTGCTGCAATGCCTGAGCTACGCGGCGCGGATCGGTGAAATACTGGGAGACCCGCGCAAGGCTACTGGTAATCCAGATCTGTTCGCTCTGGCCGCCATAGGTGGCCAGCTTTCCAACCGTGCGGATTGTCCGCATCTCATCCTGAATCTTGTTCACATAATCGTGCAGTTCGCGATAGCCGTAACGCTGGCCATGTACCGCGATCAGCATGGCCACGGTATCACCGAAATCGGAGTTGACAATTGGTCCCTGGACCCCTGCCGGCAATGCGGTAGCGCGAACCTCATTCATCTCATCACGGAGCTTGGCCCAGAACACATCCGAATTTTTTACGTTGTTTTCAAGCTCGACGTTAATGATGACCAGCCCGGGGCGACTGGTTGAAAAGGTCTTCTCCTTGCGCACCTCCGGAAATTTGAAGATATGTTTTTCCAAGGTTTTGGTAACCTGTTTTTCGACCTGTTCGGACGTGGCGCCCGGATAAAGAGCGATTACCAGCCCGGTCCTGATGGTTATGGACGGATCTTCGGTCCGTGGCATGTTCAGAAAGGCCTGAATACCAACAATCACGATCATGGCCGTAATGATCAGCGTAACAGCAGGGTAACGAAGAGAAGCTTTAACAGGGTTCATCAGTGCAACTCCCTGTTTGACGCATCAGCCGTTTCGGCGGAAGCATCGGCTGGTATCGCGGAAACGATAACGCCATCCCGAAGCCGTCCCTGTCCGGCTACTACAATCGATTCATTACCCGAAAGGCCGCTCTTGATCTCGACCTCTTTACCATGCACTGTGCCGACTTCGACCCGTTTGGCATACACACGGGACTGGTCTGGGTAGTAGACAAATACCTCGGTGGCACCCTGTTGGTCGCGCACGACCGCTTCGCCCGGCAACGTTGTAATGTTGAGAATCCGGTCTCCACGGATATTGGCCAGCGCTACCATGCCAACCCGGAGAATATGTTTTGGATTTGCCACGGCAATGCGGGTCATATAGGTTCGTGTACTCGGATCCGCCGAAACATTGATGACCCGAACCGTTCCCTTGAACGATTCTCCCGGCAACGCCGGCACCTTGATCTCGGCGCTTTGGCCAATTTTAACAATGTGTACGTCAGCTTCCGGTACGCCAACACTGATTTCCACCTGATCCAACTCAACTATTTCGAAGACAGGCCGTCCAGGGGTTGCCATCTCACCTGGTTCAATTGAGCGTTTTGAAATAAAACCGTTGACGGGAGAGTAAAGAGTTGCATCGGAAAAACGTTTTTGGACTATTTTAGTCTGCGCGACAGCCTGATCTAACTGCTGTTGAGAGGATTCATAGGCGGCTTTAAATTTTTGGAAATCGTTCGGGGCAAGGCTCTTGGAGTCGTACAGCATTTTCATCCGGAGATATTCGTCCCCGGAACGCTCGTACATGATCCGGGCCTGTTCCAACTGGGCCGTAGCGGCCTGGGCAATAAACGCGTAATCAGTCGGGTCAATTCTAGCCAATAGTTCGCCTTTCTTGACATGCTCACCCTCCCGCGGGCCGACCAGAATCACCTTTCCGGAAACCAGGAACGAGACATTGGCGGGAGCGTCCGGCGAGGCGACCGTTCCGCTTACCGTTATGGTTTCTCGATCTTGTACGCGTTTTATGGTGCTTATTTTAACCGGTATCGGCGTAATCGTTGTTTGATCCTTGTTATTATCCGATGAACACGCTGAAAGCATAAAGACGATTGGCAGCAGCAAGATGACCGACGTTTTCATAAAAAACTCTCCCTATTTAAAGGTTCGAAAAAGCGATGATCTGGCTAGGGCAAAAAGGGAACTTTCCGAAAAACTTGTAATCTTATAGAGATTCAAATCACGACAAACCGATCGCACAGAACCTATCTGGAGCCCGATGCCGATGTCAATCTGGACGCGAAATCCCACCAAAGGCTTTATCTTTCAAAGCGATGGGGGCAGCCAATATGCCCCCGACAATTATCGGAAAATTTTCAAAACCTACGGTGCTAAAGCCAGCATGAGCAAAGAAGGTGATTGTTGGCATAATGTCATAGCTGAGAGCTTTTTTCACATTCTGAAAATCGCACTGACTCACCATTGTTAACATTGCTGCCATATATGACGGAACACTCTGAGAAAATATTTGAAATATGTTCTTATTCATCAGGTCCATATAACCTGGATTTAATCTTATCACTAAAAGTTTGTTGATAGTTTGTCAAATATCAGGTCCTTCATGATATCTGATCGGTTGAGAAACTTTTTATGGAGTTCTATTTCGGTGACTGGCCGCGGAGGTTGCTCGGCAACGGGAAGCACTCGATTTTGCCGATGTGGTTCACGATGGAGTGGATGGGCTGGCCTTATCCGCTCTTTTTGCGTATAACAACCTTTCGGCCCGCTTCGGCAAAAGCTACATGTCTGACAGGCCTCCCTTGATTTTATCGGTTCACGGCAGGGGATAGATACGCAAGAGATGCAAAGTCTTTGAGTCAACCCAACTGTAATGCTCCCACACAGGTTCAAGCTGATGCCCCACACTTTCACTTTGCAAGAAGAAGGACGCCTTTCGGAGGTCTGTAAAGCTGTTGACAGCTTTCAAGGCGACCGTAAGACACAACTGATCGAGCACGACCGCAAGATAAAAGATCTTGAGGTTGAGCGCCTGGAATCTGTCGACCCGAGGGAAAAGGACCGTCTGACAGGGGAAATCCAGCGCCTGTGGCAGTACGACCCGGCCAAATATCTGCTCCCCTTCGAGCAAAAGGAGGTGCCGTATTTAGCCGGGGTGGTCATTAACGACGATGATCCAAGAATCGGTCGCAAGCACCTGCTATTTGGGAAGCAAGGTCTGATTAACGGCTCTAAGGTAGTTGTTGTCGATTGGCGCAAGGCCGAGGTTTCCAAGCTCTACTATGAGTGGGATGAGGGCGAGAACTACGAAGAGGATATCGGCCCCCGGGAGCGGAGCGGGGTGATCGAAAAGAAGATCTCCTACGGCATCCGCAGGCGGGAACTGCTATCCATCCAGACTGGTGCCGGCATCTTGGTTAAAACCGACGGTGCATGGAAAGGGCAGGGACAACAGAACGCCAGTGTGGTCCGGAAAGAGTCCGTTGGAGACCACCGAATGGTGGATATCGTGGCCCTGATCTCCCGGGATCAGTTCAAGCTTATTACCCAGCAACATGAGGGCTGCCTGTATCTAACCGGTGGCGCCGGCTGTGGCAAAACCACCGTGGCGCTGCACCGACTGTCTTATCTGCTGTTCAACCATCCCGAACTGTTCCGGCCTCAGCGATGCCTGGTAGTGATGTTTAACCGGTCCCTCTGTGATTACGTCCGGCAGACCTCAACCGATCTGCTGACCGATCGATTACCCGTGGAGACTTTTCATTCCTGGGCGGCCAAAGCCCTGCGCTCCCTGGGGGTGTCCGCCAAGTTTTCGGCTAACCCGGGTAAAGGCCTGGGACCACAGAAAAAACAGGCGGGGATGTACCAAGCTTTGATTGAGTACATTCAGACCAGCAAAGAGCCGGCCCATCCCGTCGCCGATCTGGGGGCCTTCTATTCGCAAGGGGATCTGCTGCAAAAATATCTCGTCACCCGGAACGTGGCGCAGTTGAGCCGAGACGGGCAGCGTCTTATGGCTAATGATGCACAAACGCCAGAACTGGCCTTCGACGATACCGGGATCCTTCTGCACCTGATCCAGCTTCGCCACGGCAATGACGAATGCCCCGATGCCCTTGGCTGGTATGACCATATCCTCATCGACGAAGCTCAGGATCTCTCGCTGATTGAGCTAAAAGCTCTGACCTTCGCTTCCAGTAAGCGGCGCAGCATGACGGTCTGTGCCGATGAGAAGCAGAAGATTCTTGACTTTGTGGACAGCGAAGGCTTTACGGCCTTTCAAATGGATCTCAAAACCCAAGGTCTTTCTGCCGGACAGCTCGATGTCAGTTATCGCTCGACCGCTCAAATCATGGCGCTGGCCTCCAAAGTATCAGGCCGCCCTGTCGGCAAGGTTGTTAATGAGGGCCCGGATCCTCGTTACCATCAATGGCCGAACCAGAACGAATCGCTGGCACATTTAAAGCGCGCCCTGAATGTCTTGCTGTCGCGGGAGACCAAGAGCTTAACGGCTATTATCTGCCGGTATAAAGTTGAAGCCCAGTATGTTTATAATGCCATGAAAGATCTCCCCGGGATCCGACTGCAGACCAGTTCCCTGACCTTCGAGCCCGGGGTTCTAATCACCAACGTTCATCAGGTCAAGGGTCTGGAATTCGGCGGGGTGATCTTGTGGAACCCCACTCAAAAGGCTTATCCTATAACCGGGCTCGGCAAAAACCTGCTCTATGTGGCCATTACCAGGGCCAGCAACCGGTTGGCGATTTATCACCATGAACCTCTGACAAGGTTGCTTTGCGAAGGGTTTGTGGAGAAAACTGGAAGATGATGGGCAGGTTTGCAACATGGTGAGTTGATGCTATCCTTTTTCTCCGCCTTATCGAGAGGGTTAAAAATGAAAACCTGTCCCTTCTGTGCTGAAGAAATCCAGAATGCCGCCATAAAGTGTAAACATTGTGGTGAGTTTCTGGATGGTTCCAAATCCCCGAGTCTGGCAGCAGAAAAGCTTCCCTGGTATTTCCGAACATCGGTTATAGTTATTGCTCTCTCTTCCGTAGGCCCCCTGGCGTTGCCCCTGCTCTGGTGGCGGCCAAAAACTTCCCTGGCCTGGAAAATCGGCCTCACCATCGGCATTTTGCTGCTTACTTGGGTGCTGTACCTGACCACGATGAAGTCTCTTCGCGTTTTTGAAGAGTATTTTAAACTGCTCGATTCGTTGTGATTTGGCTGGTTATAGCTTTGGCAGGGCAGGGGGACGGTAGACAAGGGGGCATCAGGCGAAAGCTGTCTCACGCTCGTTCGCTATGCTCACTCAAGACGCAAAGGCGCAAAGGGAACCAAACTTTTAGACACACCTGAACCAGCTGAAAACTTCAACTCATTAATTTTATCTTTATCTGCCAAGTGATGCGACCAATGCTGCGATATTTGATTATTATCGGTTTGATTTTTGCCATCCTGTTGCCAGCCTATCTGCTGTTCGCGACCATCGACGAAAAGCCGCTGGTTTCGGTCAGGCAGCCACCTGGCGCCAAAGATGCCAAAAAAGTAAAGGATCTGGCAAAAAGGGCCATTAAGGTATTGGATCAGAAGGGGAGTCCGACTTTAACCCTCGACCAGGAAGACCTGAATGCGGCAGTCGCTTTTTTGGATCGAGGCACAGATCGCCTGTCCGGTCATGCGCTTATATCCGATGCAGAGTTGGTCGGGGTTATTTCTCTGCGCATTCCCAACACTCCCTTTGGCAACTATGTCAACCTGACTTTTACCATTTTGCCTTCTAAGCAGGGGGTGAACTTTGCCAAAGTAAAGATCGGTAAATTGAGGATTCCAGGCTCTGTCTTGCTGTCGAGTGCCGTGTTTATGGCAGATCGCTTGTTTGGCGACCAACTCGGCAGCACGGCCCTGCAAAGTATCGAAAAACTCTCCTTCAATGCTAAAAAGATAAATGTCATCTTTGCCGCCGGGGATCAGCTGGTGGTCTTGAAGGAGTGCTTGCGTTCGCGCGTTAAGGATTTGCACAACAGCTACGCCGAGATCGGAGATAAAGAAGCGATCCGTTTTTACTATCGGGTGTTGGTCGAAATGGGCGTACTCAATACAGATAAAAAATCGGTTTCCCTTACCCGTTTTATGGCACCCCTGTTCCAGATTGTCGAAATCAGGTCGCAAAAGGAAGACCCGGTGGCTGAGAACCATGCCGCCCTTTTTGCCCTGTCGCTTTATCTGGGGAGTCACCACTTTCAGAAATTTACCGGTGAAATGCATGACAGCAAAAAGCCCCTGCCAAAGACCAGAACCCGCAATGTCGTACTCGACGGCCGTCAGGACTTAAGGTTGCATTTTCTTGTGTCAGCCGGGCTGAGTCTACTGTCCGACTCACAACTCGGTTTTGCCGTTGGTGAATTTAAAGAGCTACTTGATGCCAACCGTGGCGGCAGCGGTTTCAGTTTTGTCGACCTGGCAGCCGATCGAGCTGGTTTGGCCTTCGCTAAATCAGCGACGCAAAGCAGAGAAAGCGCCCGCCGCTTCCAGCGTATTATGGCCGAGACCAACAGCGAGGCAACCTATTTTCTAAGCTTTCAGGATCTTGAAGAAGGGATTGATGCGCAGCAGTTTCAGAAAAAATACGGCAATATCGATAGCCAACACTATGCCGCGATCGTGAAAGAGATCGATCGGCGGCTGCAAACACTACCTCTGTATCAACAACTTTCAACAGACATTTAATTGTAAACGTACCCTGATTTTATCTTTAAAACTCACTGTTAATGGATCTTTTCGATACGCCAGAATAGCTCGGCGGGGGCGTGGAAGAGACAGATGATTCTTAAAGGTCGCGCCATAACAGGCCCCCTTTGTCGGTTAGCTCCTTTCGTGTATGGTCAAATGGACTCTGTTTTTTTGAATTATGTAGAGTTGACCCCTATTGATTGAGTTGACCCCCTATTGAATCCGGCCTGCTCTATGCTGAGAATTGCTCACATGATTACCCCTGGATGCCAGAAAAGACTATGCCGAATTTATATTTAAACAGGGCGAAAATTTGCTACGTAAAGCAACACGGATAGGGCGCCCCACTAAAGAAGACAGCTCATCCTAACCAGGCGATGTCAGATGGGGCCGACATTTATATCTCAACAAATGGAGTGCTGAAATGGCTGGACACTATTGCCCGATATTCGATGTGCAAGGTGGTAATCTGCGGTCTATTGGTCTCTGGGCCCTCAACCCATCAGCGCTAGATGAGGCAATTCGGCAATTCAAGATCAGCGGTTCAATTGACTTTGGCATGCGCCAAGATCTCTTGTCATTAGCACAACCCACATTGGAATTTTTAGCTAAAGCCCAGACGCGGCGTGTATCAAACTCGGTGGTTAAAATCGGCAAAGGTGTCAGATTTGAAAATGGCGTGTTCATTATGCTTGTGCCATTTCAGGCGCCATCCGAAGAGCTAAGGGTTCCAAACCCGTCCGTGCAATATACGCTACAAACGCAACATGGAATTCCAATGCTGAAACGTAGGGGACCATCTCCAAATACTGAAAATGCCGGCACCGTTAGGACTCGCGGCATGAAGACTCGAATCAAGAATGAAGGCCCTTATGGTACCACTACGGACTGGTTCAGGGACGATTCGAGGCGAAGTGGGCCGAAAGCTCCATCGGAATTCAACCTTTTTGAGATAGCTCACTACTCGCTTCACGAGTGGGCGCATCACGTCTCGGCTGATCCTCGACAAGTCCAGTGCACGGTTCTCCCGATCTCCAAGGTCGGTAGCGTGACTCAGGTTTTGTATAATGCAATAAAACGCGATCATGGTCTTGCGTCAGCTGAGGCCGTGAAGATTTTTGACGAGTATCTTGGCGCTGCCTGTCCGAAGTGCTTTGCAGGGTTGACGGGTTCTCTACTTCAAACAATCTCGTCAAGTTCCAAAGCTGCCTGCGTAATTGGTGGTGGTGATACCTTCCAGCGTATTCTTGGTGGGCGATGCGCCAGTTGTGATTCGGATACATATTATGTTGTATGGCACGGCGATATGACACCCCAAAGGGGCGAACCACAGGCCGTGGAAATAGATAATTACCTCAAGACTGCGCAGGGTGTCAGCCCGCTTTCACGGCAGCTCGAGCCGCTGACAGTGGCAGATGCCGCAGCTAAAGAGCACAGGGCTGAAGAAGCCGTCCGAGATGCAGTGGCTTTAGGGGAACTCGAAGTCGCTAAAAAAGCCGTACGTGCAAACCAACCAGATACCGCATTTGAAGCATACAAGCGTGCTTGCGCATTAGGTGGGATAAAGACCCTTGAGACTCTTGTCCGTCGAGCCGTAGACATTAAGAAAGAATTAGGTTTCCGACTGGCCAGAGAACTGGCGATACAGTGCTTTGTCGCAATGGGGAAATACTATGAACAACATGGACCCAAGAATAAAGCTCAGAGTGCTCACAAGTCTGAAGAAGCCGCACGAGATGCCGCAGCTTCAGAGGAACTCAAAGTCGCGAAAAAGGCCATACTCGCAAACCAACCGGATGCAGCGCTTGAGGCATATAAGCGTGCCTGCGAATCGGGTGGGATAAAGACGTTAGAAGCTCTTGAAGATCGCGCCGCCGATATCGAAAAAGAATTAGGTTCCCGTCTGGCTAGAGAACTTAAGATACAGTGCTTTGTCGCGAAGAGGGCATACTATGAACAACGTGGACTCCAGAATAAAGCTCAGTGCGCACACAACGCTGAGCAAGCGGCACGAGATGCCGCAGCTGCAGAGGAACTCAAAGTCGCAACAACGGCCATACGTGCAGGCCAACCAGATGCTGCGCTTGAGGCATATAAACGTGCCTTCGAATGGGGTGGGATAAAGACCCTGGAGGCCCTTGTAAACCGAGCCGCAGAGATCGAGAAAGAATTGGGTCCCGTTCCGGCTACAGACCTTATGATACAGTGCTTTGTTGCAATGGGAAAACACTATGAACGCCATGGATTCCAGAATAAAGTCCAGAGCACTAATGCAAAGCTGAAAAATTACAAGAAAAAGCAGTCGATCATCCTGCACCCCGAAAAAGTAACTCAAGGCAGCACACACACTCATCCCTCAAAAGAGCGCGCCAAGACTGGTCTCACAAGAGAAGCAACAGGCAGAAATTATGTTTGGAGCTGGTGGGTGGTTGGGAGCATTCTTGTGCTTTGGTTCGTATTTAGATAGTTTTCATCCGGAAACGGCCCTTTCCCCCAATTTCGGCGTCAATCCGTTCGCTTGCGTGTGCGGCATAAACAACTACGCCTCCGTGCAAGCGCTTGATTTCCTTGACTTTTGCAAAAAACCGGGACACAAAAAACCGGGACAGATCTATTTAACACTCATTAGTGAAAAATAGATCTGTCCCCATTTCCGTTTGCCCATTTCCGTTCATTTCCGTTAGTGAAAAATAGATCTGTCCCCATTTCCGATCATGGTGTCCCCCGAATTCCGTGTTGACCCCTATTGATTGACTGGTCATTTTTTTCGCTCGTCAGTCAATTCCGTATTCACTTCGCAATTTCTTGGCTTTTTGCTCTCCTGTTTTGATTTGGGAGGTGGATAGCTGTGGTTTGATTTCTGCTATCTTGCTGTCGGCTTTTTCTTTCTGATCGTTATCATAAGTTGTCAGCAAATAAAAATGGCTATAAGCTTTGATAAGATCTTTGGTAACGGCAGCTCCATCAAAGTAAAAAAGACCCATATTGAAAATGGCCAGAGCATCCCCTTGTTTTGCGGCTTGAAACGTATAGTCGTAAGCTTTTTGATCATTAATTGGGACGCCGGCTCCATTGTAATACATTGACCCCAAGTTCCTTTGGGCGGGGGCATAGCCCAGAGCTGCTGACTTGATGTACCATTTATAGGCTTCCATGTGATCTTGTTTGACGCCTTCGCCGTGTGAGTACATGGTGCCCAGATTATATTGCGCTATGTCAAAGCCTTGTTCTGCGGCCATTCGGTACCACTTCACTGCTTCGAGGCTGTTCTTTCTAACGCCATGTCCATCCGCGTATAGGTTGGCCAAGCCGTTTTGTGCTTCTGCATAGCCAAAATCAGCGGCTTTGCGATACCATTTGGCAGCATTTGCATGGTCAAATGGAATCCCTTCGCCCATGTCGTACATATTCCCGATGTTGAACATGGCTTCGACTTCATTCTGTTCTGACGCTTTGTGCAAGTACTCCAGCGCCTTGGTTTTGTCTACCGGGACACCCAGGCCCTCTCGGTAAATAATGCCGAGTCTGTTTTGGCTGGGGCCAAAACCCTGGTTGGCTGCTTTTTGTGCCCAATACAGGGCCTTGGTGTAATCGCGCTCGACTTTTGTTCCGATATCGTACCATTGGGAGAGGTTGTCCTGTGCCAGGACATGCCCTTGTTTCGCGGCTTTTTGAAGCCAATGCAGGGCTATTTGCGGGCTCTGTCTGAGTCCGGCACCGAGGCTGTACATCATGCCCAGATCGAATTGGGCTTCGGGGTAGCCGTGGGCCGCCGCCTTTTCAATCCATTTAATGCCCGTGGAGATATCACTCGTCACCCCTTCACCTTTTCCGAATCGGCGACCTAGCTCGTATTCGGCTGCGGGATCTCCAGCTTCGGCGTCTTTGCGAATGGTGGGCAGCGGTACCCCTTGCAGGGGAAAGCCGCCAATCTCATATTGGTAGACCGTTTGGCCATTATAGGTTTTTTTGACCCGGCGGTAATTTTGGAGATTTTTGTTGGCCTTGGCCGTTTGAGCTGGTTGGGAAGGGTCGGTTGTGGCCTGGATGGCATCGCTGCTGTTATTGTCGCAGCCGGACAAAAAAAACGATGCAATAAAAGCAGCGATTAGCGCTTTTCGAAATAGCGATGGGTATATCATATGACAGTCTCCCGATATCTGTTTTAATGGAGTATCTATGGCACATTCGGACAAGAGCTTACCCTGACGGTCTCTTCCAGCACGATCCATTTGCTTTCTGTTCCAATGGTTTTTTGTACGCCTTTAACGGTGATCTTGTCGATTCGGGTTTCGATATCTCTGCCGCTGAAAAGCGGATCGTGGGGGAGCTGCACCTCGCCGTCGCCGTAAAGATCCAATCGCACCTTGGCAACAAATGTCTTGGTTTCATCGGCATTCACCGTGTAAGAAACCTGGTAGTCGCCTGGCCCGGATTTCAGGCTCTCGACACTGCTTGGATCGAATTTGGAGCAGACGGATTGGCCGCCACTCTTTTGCTCGATCTCGAGATGCAGTTCGCTTTTCCCTGGCAGGTAAAAAGGCAGGTTGACCTTGAGGATGCAATGACAGGATTCGAACGGTTTCACGTGCGTGGTCATGGATACCCTGGGGCGGTACAGGACATCGGCTAAGGCGAGGTAAGCTTCGTGTGGATATTGCCAGCCGACGAATTTCCTTTTTGAGGATTGGTAGTGGCCGTACAGTAATCCGCCGACAGGAGAGACGGCAAACAGGGTGGCATGTTTCCTGTCGAATGGTTCCTGATGGGTGCTTTTCGGAGTAACTTTCGGGTTTTCTTTTACGCTGGGCTGCAGCAGCGGATGCATATGGAAGGGCTGCCCGATGGTTCCTATCTGCGTGTCTTTCTTGACGTTGGGCTGCTTACCGGCCATAAGAAAGACCTGATAATCATTTAAAAGGCACCTCCTGCGCATACCAAGCCACCTTGGTATGCTTTGGGAGAATCCAAAACCCCAGACTA
>CAZKQY010000458.1:0-2090 GCA_964555005.1 uncultured Syntrophotalea sp.
TTGTTTGAGGGCAAGTCACCTCAATTTATGCTGCCTCAATAGTTGCTATCCGCCCCCAATCCAAATGTGTGGTTTGAGAGGTGCTGAATAGTTACGAAACTTTTTCCTTTTTGTTGAATTGGGTTGAAGGTTGGGTGGCAGCTGTTGAGGTGTGGTTTGAGCAGGCCTTCAATATCCGGATTTTGAGGGTTTGGAGGAACCTGTGGATCATGGTCCATGCAAAGTGTTCATCATTAAATAAATCTGCCCCGGTTTTTGGAAAAGCAGAATCTTGCCATCATTACCTTCCGGTTTTTGTTCAATGAGTAAGGTCCTCCCTCACTAACTCCCTTTGCCTTTTGGGCAGCTCTCAAGATAATGCAACTGAGAAAATCGTTAATTAGGATGGTTGCGGTTTCTGGCCGTCATTCTGGCCGCCTTGTATGGAAAGTCGGGTTTTTTTACAAATCTGGCATATGTTTTAAAAAAAGGTTTTAAAATTAACCATATAGCGAATTGGCATTAACGGTGCATTTATTAGAGATTGGTCATGGTTTCTGCGGACTAAGAAAGGGCTTCTACTGGTGGTTTAGCAGCGATTGGAACTTCAATGGACGCGGTGGGATGGGCGATTGCGTTCCAAAAAGTAATTTCTTTTCATACATTTAGAAGCTTTTTAGATATAGAAATGTCGAAATATTTTACAATTTTCAGGAGGCCATCTATGAAAAGTTTAAGAATTATAGGCTTGTTCACCCTTCTGTTAACCCTTTTTCTATTGCTTGGCTGCCCCATTCAGCAGAGTGCCGAAAATGCCGGCAAACTTGAGTTCAAGACTTCCTATCAGGTGGTTTTTCTCGACAATAATAATGCATACATTGGAAAACTACAGCAAATCAATAAAGACTTCCTTCGCCTCGATAACGTTTACTACATCCAGACACAGGTGAGCCAGGAAACCAGGCAGGTGAAAAACGCGCTGACAAAACGAGGGAACGAGCTGCATGAACCGGACTTCATGTACATCAATACGCAGCATGTCCTCATGATCGAGCCTGTAACGCCTGATTCGCAGGTAGCAAAGCTCATAACGCAGGTCGAAACTCAGAAACCATCCGGGGAACCGCAGCAACCCGAAACTGATTTACCTGAAAACGAACAGAAGTAATAATTATTCAACCAGGGAGGTGGAGCATGACATTCCGGGGAGTGACAATCATGAGGGCTCTCATTCAGGGCAAAGGACTGCGTTTTGTATCCTTCTGCATGTTTATTATTTTGTTGAGTGGATCGGCTTTTGCCGCCGATATTAACTGGATCGGTGGCACGGGCAATTGGAATGAGATTGGCAACTGGGCGGGGGGGATGCCCGGCTCTTCTGATGACGTGTTGATCGACGACGGCAACCTCGCCACCTCCTTCGTTAACTTGAATACAAACGCCTCCATCGGCACCCTGACCCTCGATACCGGCGACACATTGAACATCAACAACAGTGAAAGCCTCACAGTGTCCGGCGGGAGCATCGTCAACAACGGCGAGATATTGATTAACTCCACCGGCTCTAATACGTACCTTTATATAAGCGGAGAAACGACCCTCGCAGGTAACGGCGCTGTGACTATGGGCCCCAATGATAGTTATAGCAATTTTAGGGCCGTGAGTGCGGTTGATTCGAATCTTCTCATCAACACCTCAAGCCATACTATCCAGGGCGCCGGACAGTTTGGCTCCAATTATTTCAGCCTCGACAACCAGGGAACCGTTACGGCCAACGTTGACGGTAGCACCCTGAGCATGGACCTGCGCGAGGGGGCGGCTACCAGAAGCAACAGCGGCATATTTCAGGCGGAAAACGGCGGGACGCTTAACATTCACAGTTCCGGGATTATTGATAATACTGGTGGTGCCATCGAAGCCCTGGATACTTCGAACGTAATCATTGGTTCCAATACCACTATTCAGGGCGGGACATTACAAACGTCGGACAGCGGCGTTATCGGTCTGGAAAACAACGGCACCCTTGCAGACCTTACCAACACCGGCACGGTCCGGGTGGCCAACGGCAGGGGTGGCATTTTGGCCGGCACCATCACCAACAACGGCGAGAT
>CAZKQY010000459.1:0-9238 GCA_964555005.1 uncultured Syntrophotalea sp.
ATATCCCCGTATTCTATGCCGTTATGAACCATTTTG
The DNA here is from genome assembly GCA_964555005.1 of uncultured Syntrophotalea sp. Taxonomy (GTDB): domain Bacteria; phylum Desulfobacterota; class Desulfuromonadia; order Desulfuromonadales; family Syntrophotaleaceae; genus Syntrophotalea_A. The sequence goes on from CAZKQY010000459.1 coordinate 37, forward strand.
ACATAGTGTCCGGCACCCCCTTCTCCCATCCATCGGCAACAGGGCTCGCTCTCTACCCGTGCGGCAATGGCTTCAAAAATCGGTTGCAACTCGGGCCAGGCACTGGCGTGTCCTCCCGGCATTAATGCCGGTCCGTGGCGAGCCCCCTCTTCACCACCAGAGATACCGCAACCGACAAAACGCAGGCCCTGCTCGGCAAGCCGACTGCAGCGACGGGCCGTATCCCGATAATGGGAATTGCCGCCGTCGATGATAATATCCCCCGCTGATAACAGGGGCACTAGCTGCTCAAGCAGAGCATCGACCGCCACGCCGGCTTTAACCATCAGCAGCACCTTTCGGGGTGGTTTTAGAAGGTCTGTAAATTCTTCCAGGGAAGTGGTGCCGATAATACCGCTGCCGGCGGCTGGTCCCTTTAAAAAGGCTTCTGTCTTGCTGATGGTGCGATTGTAGACCGCAATGGAAAAGCCGTGGTCATTGATATTAAGGGCCAGGTTCTGGCCCATGACGGCCAGGCCAATGAGGCCGATGTCTCTTTGAGGCATGCAAGGTTCCTTTCAGGTAGTGTCGTCGCTGACTTCGGGCGTCGTATTGGCTCCTGCAATAAGAGCATTCAGCTTGTCTGGGGTCGCTGTCGCCAGAAATTCCATTAATTTCTCAACGTCCATCGGTTTGGCGAAGTAATAGCCTTGCATCTCATGGCAGCCGTGTCGGCGTAAAAATTCCAGTTGGGCGACGGTTTCAACGCCTTCGGCAATCTGCTTCAGGCCGAGGCGACTGGTCATGGCGATAATGGCTTGCACAATGGCCACGTCGTCCGGGTCATGGGGAATATTCCGAACGAATTCCTGCGCGATCTTAATGCGGTCGATAGGCACATTTTTCAGGTAGCTCAAGGATGAATAGCCGATGCCAAAATCGTCGATAGCGATCTGAATGCCGCGCTTGTGCAACTGGCCGAGGATCAGTATCGCAGATTCTTTCTGCTTCATAAAGACGCTTTCGGTTATTTCCAGCTCCAGCAGCTGAGGGGGCAGGTTCGTTTCCTTTAGCAGATTGTCGATGAGCTCCACCAGGTTAGGTTGTCGAAGCTGAGATACAGAAAGGTTGACCGCCAGCCGCAGTGGTGGCAGGTTTGCACGCTGCCAGCGTACAGCCTGTTTACAGGCCGTGTGCAGAATCCATTCGCCCAGGGGATGAATCAAACCGGTTTCCTCAGCAATGGGAATAAACTCGGCGGGTGGTATCAAGCCGAGGCTGTCGCATTGCCAGCGTGCCAGGGCTTCGAAGCCGATCACTTGGCCGGAGCGCAAGTTGAATTGCGGTTGATAAACCAGAAAGAATTCCTCCAGGCGCAGGGCTCGGCGCATGTTGGCTTCCAGACGGTGGCGGGAGACGGTTTTTTGCTGCATTTGTTTGGAAAAAAAATGAAAGTCATTACGGCCGTCCTTCTTTGCTTCGTACATGGCGGTGTCCGCATGTTTAAGAAGGGTTTCGCTATCTTCGCCGTCCCGGGGAAAGAGAGCGATGCCGGCGCTGGCCGAAGTAAAAACCTCATTTCCATCGAGATTAAAAGGCTGCTCGGCAAGAACATTCAGTACCTTGTGCGTTACTTTGGCCGTGGCAATTTCACTCTGCATGCCGGTGATCAGCAGGACGAACTCATCGCCGCCCCAGCGGGCCAGGGTGTCGCACTTACGCAGGGTTGATTGCAGGCGAGAGGCGACCTGCTGCAGCAACAGGTCGCCTTTTGCGTGACCAAGGGTATCATTAACCTGTTTGAAGTTATCAAGATCCAAAAGCAGCACCGCTACGAATTCATCGCAGCGCCGTGCCTGGTTGAAGGCCAGCTCCATATGGTCGGCTAACAGCGCTCGGTTGGGTAGTTCTGTCAGTTTGTCGAAATACGCTTGGTGTAACATCTTTCGTTCACTATGCAGTTTGTCGGTAATGTCGATAAATGAGCTGGTTATGCACAAGGGCGCTCCATCCGGTCCGGTAGCGATATTGGCCAACACTTCAGCGGTAAACAGCGAGCCATTTTTGCGGCGAGAGGACAAGGTTCCATGCCAGGAACCCTTTGTTGTAAGTTGCTGGACAAAGACTTCGACCTCCGCTGGGTGTTGATGCAAGGTTTTCATATCGCGGCCTAGAATCTCTTCTTCCGTGTCGTAGCCCCATAGGTCGAGAAAGGCTCGGTTCACATAAGACAGTTGCCTTTGGAGATCAGCCATGGCGAAGGGGGTAATCGAGCGGTCAATAGCGTGTTTGGTCAGGTGCAGGGCCTCTTGGGTCTGCATCATGGCGGTGATGTTGCGACAGACCGCCAACACAGCCTCGGGCCGCCCTTTATGGTCGTACAGGGCAACGTTGGCTGTGCAGTTAATGTGTGTCTTTTTGCCCTCATTATCGCAAATGGCAAACTGATCTTCGTGTCTTTGGCCGTCAGCAAAGGCTTTTAGAATCGGACACAAGTTCTGGCACGGTTCAGCGAGTTGGTAAAAAAGCTCATAACACTTTTTGCCGATAATTTGTTCGCCGTGGAGCTCTTTGGCGGCAGCGTTGGCCCAGAGGATGTTGAACTCCCGGTCCATCATGGTCATGGGGTCGCTGATGCTGCCCAGCATGGCGTTGAGAGTCCCTTCACTGCGGCGCAGGGCCTTGTTGGTTCGTCGTCGCTGGAACAGGGCGACTGTCAGCCACGATGCCAGGGCGGCGAAGGCTGTCGCCATAAGCCCGACAATGGTTAGTTGCCGGCGAAGCAGAACATTGGCCGCCGGTGGGGCGTTAAGCAAGATACTGCCTTGAGGCAGCTTGTTGGGGGCGAGGTTGAAACGTTTTAGAACCTGGTAATCGAACATGTAAACATTGGGGCTGGCCCGGACTACGGGAATAGCCGTTGCCTGTTCGCCCCGCAGAATACGCAGGGCCAGTGCGGCGGCGGTTTCACCTTGTTGCTGGCCGCTGACTACCAACCCTCCGACCACCCCGGCCTTGATCTTGTCGTCGCCAAAAACATATACCGGTCCCTTAGTGTTTTGGCTGATAAGGGTATTGCTTTCGGTGACGGTGTAGTAACGGCCTTCGGCGGCCTTAAAGAAGTTGCAACCCAAAACAATGGTTTCGGCGGGCAGGGCTATGAGTGCGTCTTTTAGTTGGGTGCTGCTGAGGCCGACCAATTCGGTGAAATTGACCCGATTATTAAAGTCTGGGGCGATCTCTCGCAATTGTTGCAGGTTGGCTAAAGCCGAAGGGCTCCGGTCGCCGACCAAAGCTACCTGACGCGTGGCCGGATGGAGGGCCAGAGCAAGTTCCAGGGTGCCGGCATAGTCAATTGCCTGGACCGTGCCGGTGTAGTTGTGGTGGCCGGCCAGCCACCCGTCATGGAAGTTGTTGATGCCGCAGAATACCACGGGTGCGTTGGGGAAGAGATCGTCGCCGTAGGTAAGGAGAAAGTCGAGGGCGTTGTCATCGGAGCAGAGAATGACATCGAAGTGGTATCCGGCGTACTTTTGGCTGTAAAAGTCTTGCAGCTTTGGAAAGAGCTGTGCGGGGGGGTGGCGCTTGGTGTCCATTTCTTCCACGTACAGTTCCGCATCGGGAACTTCTCGGGTGAGGATTGCTTCCATGGACATGGTTATGCTGTGGGTCCACTCGTAACCGTGGTGGTAGGAGTGCAGCAACAGGATGTTTTGTCCGGCCAGGGCTTCACCGTAAAAGAGCAGCAGCGGAAATAGCAGACATATAACTCTTTTCACCCCAGCTCCTTTTGTTGCCAGCGTTGTGATAGGAGTTTACAGGTTATATAGAGATACTAAAGGTTTTTTACCGTTTCGCAAAGGGGTTTACATCCGTTTCGAAATACGGTCAAGGAATTGGGGTTCAACTGCAAGGCATAGCAGGTGGATGCGAAAAATGAACGATCTTATAAAAGTTAGACCAACCGTCCCTGATCCATAGCGACAATTATACTGCCAAGTCGTTGCGGCTGGTCGGGCAGGTGGGTGGCTTGAATAATGGTGAGGTTCCGCTCGATGAGGGTCGGAACCAGTTTATCGAAATCTTCAATGCTTTTTTTGTCCATGTTAGAGGTCGGCTCATCCATGAGCAAGACCTTTGGCTGTAATAGCAGGGCGCGGGCAATGGCCACCCGCTGTTGTTCGCCTCCTGAGAGCTCTCTGGCGTTACGCCGGCCAAAACCTGCCAGACCGACCAGATCGAGAGCTTGATGAACCCGCTGGTGTTGCTCCTCGCCGTGAATGCCGCGAAGCTTCAGGCCGTAGGCCAGATTGTAGCGTACGCTGCGGTTAAACAGGTAAGGCGACTGGTGCACCAGGGTCACCTGTCGGCGGATTTTTTGCAGCTCGCCGCGCTTCCAGATGATGGGCAGGTCGTTATAAAACAGGTTGCCGGCATGAGGCTTCATCAGCAGCGCCAGGATCTGCAACAGGGTGCTCTTGCCGCACCCGTTGGGGCCGACCAGGGAATAGATGCGCTGAGGCAAAAACTCGAGCTCTTCGATATCGAGCGCGACTTGTCCATTATAGCTTTTTTGAATATTGCGGATCGACAGGATGGGCTTCACGGTTTACCTCTGCTGCAGCAGGTTGAGAAACAGATTGACCAGCAGTGCCACGGTCATGAGAAACAGCCCCAGGGCCAGGCCGAAGGCAAACTCCCCTTTACTGGTTTCAAGGGCGATGGCGGTGGTCATGGTGCGGGTATAACCGCGAATGTTACCGCCAAGCATCATCGCTACGCCGACTTCGGCAATGACTCGGCCGAAGCCGGCGATGATGGCCGCCATGGCGCCGAAACGAATCTCTTGTAATAATTGTATGGAACTCTGCAGGGAACTGGCGCCAAGGGTCAGGGCGGTGGGCATGATCCGTTTATCTGCTGCGCTCAAGGCGCCAAGGGTATAATTTGCGATGATCGGAGTGGCCAGAATCGTCTGGCCGACAATCATTGCCCAGGGGGTAAACAGCAGTCCCCAGCTGCCGAGGGGCCCCATGCGGCTAAAGAAGCCGTAACAGAACAGGCCGACTACGACGGTAGGCAGGGCCATCAGGGTGTTGAGCAGAGTGATGACTATGCGCTTGCCGGGAAATTGACAGATGCCGATGACCAGCCCCGCCGGAACGCCGAGCAGGGACCCCAGGAGGATGGCAATAAACGATACGTACAGCGAAGTCCAGATCGTCATGTAGACTTCAGGATCGTAGGAAAAAATCAGCTGCAGGGCCTGGATCAGCGAGTCGAGCAGAAAGTCCAAGGGGACGCTCCTTGCTGCTTAGAGTAAATAACGGGGGGAACCTTTTAAAACTGATAATTACAGGTCGATCACGGCTGACCTTTTAAGGGAGCTAAGGATATATAAACTGTATCATTAAAGTCAACAGCGTTAAGTAATAATCTATATGGCGAAATTTTAACTCGTTGTAACTTATATGGCAAGCAGAGGAGGTTGGTCATGGTAAGCCCGATGGGGTTTCAGGTACTTAATAAACAAAAGGCCTCCACCAATTGGTGAAGGCCTATTGTTTATTGCATGTCATGCATGGGTCAGTGCTTTGGACCACGCTTCAGCTGAATAAGCTCGGCGCCGAGTTCCTCGGCGATCTGCTTCAATTCACTCATACGCATGTGTTTGCCGTACACTTTAAGGTTAACATCAGCAACGGCCCCGACAAGATAACGAGGGTTTTTCGAGCCGTCCACAAACTTCTTTCGTTCCCGATAAAAAATTTTTCCTGCCATGGTGTCCTCCTACTGCTTGGGTGTACCGCTCTGAATAGCGGTAGATACAGTTACAGTTACAGTATACCACCAAACCTTTGGAGAAAATCAACTGATTAACGATTCAGCGCTCTTTCGAGGGGATTGCAATGGAGCTGGATAAGGTCGTATGATCAACATTCAAGTGTTACTGTGTTTTAGTATTATGTGATTTTTGGATCTGCTTCCTCGTGCAAACGTTTTCAGGAGCCTGTTTTGACTCAGCCCGATTATCTGCAACTTCTTGATCATCTTTATGATGGGCTCTATTTCGTTGACCCTCAGCGAAAAATCACCTTTTGGAATCGCACCGCTGAGCAGATTACCGGTTTTACCGCCGAGGAGGTGATCGGCAGTCACTGCCATGACAATATCCTTAACCATGTCGATGGAGAAGGAAACCTATTGTGCGAAAAAGGTTGTCCGCTAGCCAAGGCGATGGAGACTAATACCAGCATCGAGTCTCAAGTCTATCTGCGGCATAAGCAGGGACACAGGGTGCCCGTGGCGGTGCGTATCCGACCGTTACCCGGGGCTGAGGGTCAGGTTCTTGGCGGAATCGAACTGTTTCAGGACCTTAGTGAAAAGACCGGCGTTCTGCTACAGTTGGAGGAATTACGACAATTGGCGCTGGTGGATAGTTTGACCGGTCTGGCCAATCGTAATTATTTTGAGCGGGAGATCGAGGTTCGTTTGCAGGAGCAGGCTCGTTACGGTTGGCCTTTTGGATTATTGTTTGTTGATATCGATAATTTTAAGCAGATTAATGACAATTATGGCCATGAGGTCGGTGACCGAGTGTTGCAGATGGTGGCCAGAAATCTCAAACATATCTGCCGGCCCTTCGATGTGTTTTGTCGCTGGGGTGGGGAAGAATTTATCGGCCTGGTGCGTAATATCGAAGGACCAGAGTTGGGGTCCATTGCCGAGAGGCTGCGCATGCTGGTCGAAAGTTCCCAACTGAAGCAGGATGATGGTTTTGTGGGGGTTACGGTTTCCGTTGGCGCGACCCTGGCGTGCATCGGGGATACTTCATCCTGTCTGGTCAAACGGGCCGATAAGCTTATGTACCGAAGTAAAAACAAGGGGAAAAACTGCCTGACCACCGATTTTTAAGGTTTTTTTGCTACAGAATTTTGACAAAAGCCCCGTTAAGACTAACCAAGGGGTTCACTTAACGTGTTGGCCGATATGTTAAAAAGAGCCTCCTTTGTTCTCAGGGGAGGCTCTTTTCAGTACGTTAATCACTGGTTCTAAATTTTATGGTTTGTTGCGGCCGGAAACGAGCCGTGTGACCCCGCTTCTGATGACTTTTAAACCCTAGGAGTCTGTCGGGCTTGACGGGTCAAAATGAAAAATTGGCTGTTTGAGGCCAGATTTTCGAGAAATTGAGAGCGAATAGCAGGGCTATTTGGCGAAAATTGTCGAGAATATGGGCCAATCAGATGATTTTTCCGTCGGCTCATGGTAAGTCCGACAGTCTCCTAGATAATCTGATAATCAATTTGAGACAAGATATAAGACGACCCAACCTACGGGAAACAGATTGGGCCGTCCGATGTTCGGTGGGTGTTCTAGAAATCGTCACTTGTCGGACAGGCTGGTTCAACCTGTAAATCAACGGCGCAGGTTAATGCGCCCGCTGATTTGATTGGTTGGATGTCGGATGTAATATTTTGGAAAGTTTCGCCCGTCCCGACTTTGGATTTAGTTCCGGATAAGGAGACCACAGTCCTTCGTCCATAACAGGCGCTGATTTATTTCTTGAAGTTCACCCAGCATCGCTATATCCGAAAGTGCCCCGACCTGCAAAGTGTAGGGCTCTCCGCTTCCTGGCACCAATGCGATACGATATTCGCTCTGGAAAGAATATTCGGCATACTTGCGAAAAACGCCCATCTCGCCCCGATAAGCGTCCTGGTCTACGTACTGGACATTACCAGTTTCGGTCTGAAGCCCACGGGCTGCCACTGTTTCTCGTAAGCGCCGCATAAACTCGTCTGCGTCCGTAAAGATCACAAAGGTGTCTCCGAAGGCAAAATTTCGCGGGTCGACTAGCTGATGCGGTGATTGATGGCAGCGAGTCGCAAGGAGGACGTGTGTGCAAAACACGTTCGCACTTTCAAGCACCTCATTGCGGATGCGAAGTGGTCCAGTGAGAGTTCCGAGCTCTTGCCACTCCCCATCTCGCTGAACCGAGAGCAATCCACCGCGAGCTGGGATAGATTCTGACAGCGCTTCGTTCTCATCCGCACGAAGCCCGTCCTTCTCCATAGTCTTGAAAGTCGATATAGGTTGCATGTAGAGTTCGCCGTTCTCAACCAATGCCTCCATGTTAGCACGGCTCCCGAACTTCATAACCGCGACTATATCATCTCGTGGCATCTTACCATCCCTGTATTCGGGAATTACCCAATTATTTTGCGTCCCCTTCATGCGCTGGTAAGTTTTCACTTTTAACAGGGGTTCTCCAAGGCGCCCGGCATACCTACAGTAATAATTGGCTCACCAGGAAACAGTTCTTTTAAGGCCTTAGTCAGCTTGTCCGACATTTCTTTTAGGCTGACAATGGTAGTATCAACGTGCTGAATGACTTGATCGGTTGATTGGTGCAATGTATGAAACAGTCGCTCGCCTAAAACTCTTCGAATATCTTCATGTAAATAATTACCGCCGTTCTTTACTCCAGCAGCATCTAAAGCAAGCTGTACTTCATGACGATGCACCATGGATCGTTCATTTATCGCTGCAATTGCAGCATGATATCGAGCTACTTCGACAGAAAGCTCGCCGACAATGTTTTGATCATCGGTTCCAAGCAAAAATGCTAAGGAATCTAAGTCTATTGATATATTGTCTTTTTCTTGAGGGAGTGTTGGACTCATTTCAAGAAAGGCTGTCTCTTTACCACGGATTGGATCGATAATCTGCCTTTGGTAGGACAGAAGAGAATTGATCATAGTAATTAATTTAAAAATAGCTAAATTGCCGCTTATGATTTTTGTGTTTTTTTCTTCTTTTTTCTCTTTTTCACTCTGAAATTCGAAGGCAAATTTTGCACCGTAAAAAGCTGCCAACAAGGTAACGACTGCCGGAACATAATGTGTGAATAAATAATCTACGTATTCACCTTTTGCAATCCATCCAGCCCCTGCACCTAAGATGAAAGCTCCCCCAATAAGTATCAATGTATTTGAATTTTTCATTACTGTGAGCCTAACGAATAAGGGCAACCAGCATCATTTAACCTAATGGCAGCAGTACGCCGAATACCTTTGCTTGCCCTACGGCTTCCAAAATGTCTTCGCTCCTTGAAAACATTAATAATTGATGCAGTCGCAAAAAATGCTCACGTCGCTTGTGCGATAGAGCGACCCATTCGGCAGATGCCGGAGTTGTCGCCTTCGTAGAGACCCCGCAGGTG
>CAZKQY010000460.1:0-4775 GCA_964555005.1 uncultured Syntrophotalea sp.
TGTAGTATGATCGGTCGGCCCGAAAACGGCCACAATGGGCACCCCGAAGGCGGCGCCAACATGCATCGGGCCCGAATCGTTACTTACCAACAGGCGCACACTGGCCAGCACGGCCATCAATTGCCGGACGCTGGTCTGGCCGATAAGATTGAGGGGCTTGGTGAACATGACTGCGGCGATATCCCGGCCGATTTCTTTTTCTCCAGGGCCACCGGTCAAAACGATATTAACGCCATATTCCGCGGCCAGGCCGTCGGCTGTTTCGGCAAAGCGTTCGGGAAACCAGCGTTTGGCGGAACCATAGGCGGCACCGGGATTTATGGCCACCCAGTCACCAACCCCAAGTGTTTGCTGAGCCCAGTCCAGCTCTTCCTGAGTACAGGCGAGATGCAGATTGCCATCCCCCCCTTCAATGCCCAAGCGATGCAACATTTGTTGGTAATAGTCGGTATGGTGCAACTTTTTCTCGGTTTTACCCACCGGAACACCGTGACTCAACAAAAGTCTGCGAGCATCAGTGCGATATCCGACGCGGCGGGGAATCCCGGCGAGAGAGGCTATCAGCGCTGCTTCAAATGCATTTTGCAGCAACACGGCCAAGTCGAAACGCTCTCGACGTAATTCTCGGGAAAACCGCCACAGACCGGCTAATCCCTTGTGAGGACCTTTTTTATTTAAAATAATCACCCGATCACAATAGGGGTGATAGCTGAAAAGCTCACCGACCAGGGGATTGGCAACGACAACAATTTCGGCTTTTGGAAAAGCAGCTCGCAAGGTGCCCATGGCCGGGGTGGTCATGACCGCATCGCCAACCCAATTGGTCGAACGCACCATAATTTTCTTTATCTCTTTGCAATCCAGGGTTTTCAACGGTTCGGAACTCCGGTTACGGGTTTTCTTTCAGCAATTTTTCAAGGGAAATATTCTTAACTCGACTCTTAACCTTCAGTGTCCGTCCGTGGTTCTGCTTCATCAATAAGCAGAACCGGAATACCATCACGCACCGGATAAGCAAGGCAGCAAGTTTCACAGAGCAGGCGATTTCGGCTCTGCTGATAGAGCAGCGCTCCCTTGCATTGGGGGCAGACCAGAATATCGAGCAGTTCTTGTGACAGGGTCATAGCGCTTTATTCTCCAGACCAACAAGGGGAAACAAAAAAGCTTCCAAAGCCCCCGATTCTCTAAATTCAAGGATCAGTGGAACCTGGTAACAAGGTAAAGGCAAATTCAAAGCGCTTAGCTTTACCGCATCTTTTTCGGTGGTTATCAGATAGTCGGCCTCCAGGCAGGCAACCGTCAACCGCCGAAGCTCAACTTCACCGTAGGTACAATGGTCGGCAAAGGAAATCTCAACCACCAAACCCAGCCCTTTTTCCTTGAGACTGCAGAAAAACCCCTTCGGCTCCGCAATACCGGCAAAAGCAATCCCTCTTTTACCGACGAGGCTGGCCAGGGGGATCTGCTGCCCCTTGAGGTTGAGGGCATGGTCCGCTAGAACGTGCCGACAGTGCAGCACGGGACCGCTGAACGGCAGATCGAATTCTGCTTCATTATCGCTGCGGGTCAGAAGAAAAAGATCTCCACGTCCCAGGGCCGAAACCGGTTCCCGTAACAGACCGGCAGGCAACAGCTGACCGTTGCCCAAGGGACGTTGTGCATCCAGCAACACAATATCAAAGTCCCGTTGCACTGCCAGATGCTGAAAACCGTCATCAAGCAGTACAATCTCGGCGCCTAATTTTTCAACGGCCTGTCGTACTGCATCAGCCCGTTGGGGCGACACGAGAACCAGGGCCCGAGGATTACGTCGCGCCAGCAAGTACGGTTCATCGCCACACTGTTGCGGCTCAAGCAAGGGTCCATGCCCCGAACTCACAACTTGAACCCGACTGTGTTTACGACCTCCATAACCACGGCTGACCACCGCCACCCGGCGTCCCTGAGCCAGACAAAATTTGATCAGATAGTCGGTAACGGGGGTTTTACCGGTCCCGCCGACGGCCAGATTGCCAACAGAGATAATCGGAACAGAACATTTATAACTCGGTATAAGCTGCCAACGATACAGGGCTGCGCGCAAGCGCATGAGTTCCCGGTAAAGTATGCTGAAGGGCAGCAGAAATAGATAGAGCAACTGTTCAGATATACTGTCGGGACCATTGTGGGCCAGGCGACGATAGTAGCCTTGCAGCCCGCTCATCCGACCTCCATCACCCGTTCGATGGCCTGCAGGGTGCGTTCGGTGGCTCCCCGATTACCCTGCAATAACGCATACCCCTTCGCCCCCATATCCTGACAGCGTTGAGAATCGGCTAGCAGGCTTGTTGCTACCTGGTAAAATTCTTCGCCCTCGGCAATGACCAGACCGCCGCCAGCCTTAACCAACAAACGACTGATATCCTTAAAGTTATGCATGTGCGGTCCGAAAAGAACCGGTTTTTTCAACAGAGCCGCTTCGAGGATATTATGGCCGCCGATCGGCACCAAGCTGCCGCCGACAAATATCAGATCAGCAATCGCATAAAACTGAAGCAATTCTCCCACCGTATCGACTAGCAACACCGCCCCGAGGTTCATGGGGATGGGGACACCTTTTATCTCACTGCGCAGCGAATAAAGCAGGTCGCGGGAGGACAACAGCTCACCCACGAGACGGCAACGATCGGGATGCCGAGGCACCAAAATCAGACAAAGATCAGGGTACCTTTTAAGCAACCGCCGATAGACATCGACCACCTGTTCTTCTTCCCCAACATGGGTGCTGCCCGCAACCAGCACCCTGCTGCCAGCCGGAATACCGTACTTTCTCCGGATAGCTGTGGAATTCTGTTCGTTAAGGTCCCCGGCCTGCATATCAAACTTAAGGTTGCGGGTTACTTCGATCCGTTCCGCCGGTGCCCCCATAGCCTCTATGCGCTGAGCATCAACAAGGGACTGCATGCAAAATCGCGAAAACTGCCGCAGAACCGGCTTAATAAAAAATCTTAGCAGACGATAACGGGGAAAGGAACGATCAGAGATGCGACCATTCACCAACACAGCCGGAACCCCGGAACGGCATGCGGCACGCATAAAATTCGGCCAGATTTCCGTTTCGACAATCACCACCAGGACAGGCTTCAGCTGGGCAAATGCCCGCTGAACAGTCCAGGAAAAATCATAAGGAAAATAGAGACACAGATCGACCCCGGCAATACCCATAGCCACCCGGTGACCCGTTTCGGTCACATTGGTCAGAACCACGACCCAATCGGGATAACGGCTCTTAAGAGCTTTCACCAAGGGTGCTGCAGCCTGGGTTTCGCCTACCGAAACGGCATGCACCCACACCGTCTTTTTGCCGTTCAAAGGAGCTAGTCGCTCCTGTGCAAAATAACCGAAGCGCTCACGTACCCCTTGCCGACGACGACCCCGTAACAGGCCGTGGAGCAAGTGACCGGCAAGAACGGGAAACGCCAACAGTAACAGCAATATGTTATAGAGCAGATACACTGCATTTCTCCTGGTCCAAGCAATTGTGCTCTGCCCGTTAGGCTCAACAATCCGGTAGTAAATTCCATCGCAGAAAGACTTGCGACCTTATCCGCTCTTGCCATAAGCTGACACTACTTGAATTGCATCTCATACAGCTTCCGATAAAGTCCGTCGCCCTTAATCAGCTCGTCATGGCTACCAACCTCTTGAATTTTGCCATTTTCCAGCACCACAATCTTGTCCGCGTACATTATCGTCGAAAGACGATGGGCAATAACGATAGTGGTACGATTTTTCATCAGGTTGCCAAGAGCTTTCTGCACCATGGCTTCACTCTCAGTATCGAGAGCGCTGGTCGCCTCATCAAGCAATAAAATAGGCGCATCTCGCAGAATCGCCCGCGCGATACAGATACGCTGACGCTGTCCTCCTGAAAGACGTGCCCCCCGGTCACCGATGATATTCTCATACCCCCCTGGGAGATCGCGAATAAATTCATCAGCGTATGCCTGACGGGCAGCCGCTTCAACATCCGCCTCGCTCGCCTCGAGTCGTCCGTAGCGAATATTGTTACGGATACTATCATTAAACAAAAAAGTTTCTTGATCGACAAGAGCGATATTTTGCTTAAGGCTATCGATGCTCAGAGACTTGAGATCATGACCATCAATGAGTATTCTTCCCTGCTGCGGATCGTAAAAACGGTTAAGCAAGCCAATAATCGTTGATTTTCCTCCACCGCTTGGTCCAACCAGCGCAACGACCTCCCCCGGATTGATCTGCAGCGAAAACTCATGCAACACAGACTCCTCTTCGTAGCCGAAACCAACCTGATCAAAAACAATGATGCCTTGGACTCGCACCAGTTCCACAGGGTCTGCAGCTTCAATAATTTCTTGCTTTTCATCCATCAACTCAAAAACTCGCTCAGCAGCCCCCATAGAGCGTTGTATAGTATTGCTAACTTTAATCAAGCGCTTGACGGGGGTATACATCAACATGATAGCCGCTACAATCTGCGTCAACTCGCCTTGGGTCATGCCACCAGCCTGCACTCGGTGCAACCCGTACCACAATACGGCACCAATACCTAAGGATGCCAGGATCTCAATGATAGGCGCTGCGGCCGAATCATATTTCAATACCTTGCGTAAAAAATGGTAAAATCGCAAATTTTCCTTAACGAACCGGTGCTCCTCGAGCTTTTCAGTTCCAAAGGCCTTGATCACCTTAATTCCGGACAACGCCTCCTGCAACAACCGAGTAAGATTTCCTATGGTTTTTTGACCTCGGCGGGT
>CAZKQY010000461.1:0-11487 GCA_964555005.1 uncultured Syntrophotalea sp.
ACCTTGGGAAGGTTGCACTCTACCACTGAGTTATTCCCGCCTGTAAAGAGGGCAATTATAGAGACCGCTAGGTTTCTTTGTCAATGGTTTTTTCCGCTGTTTTCTGCCAATGGTTCAATACAAAATCTTCGGCCTGTTGCCGGTTTACCACCCGCCCGGCGATTTCTTCCTGACGTAGGGCGTCCAGGCAGCGGCCGACCGCCGCCCCCCGTAGTTGCAAAGTCCTTTGCAACCAACCTCCGGTCAACAAACCAGGCACCTTACCCTTGTCCTGATAGCGATCAAGGTCATCCAACACCGGTAATACCAACCGGGCCGCCTCGGCAAAGGGGAGGTTCAGCAGTAACCCGAGATAGCAGACCGCCAACCGGGGGGGACTGCGAAGGTCTTCGGCCCACAGGGCTCGGCTGCGACCGACGGGGGGTAGTTGACCCAGTTCATCGGCCTTCCGTTGTTCCAGGTCCAGCAAACAATCGATAGCCCGTTGAACGGCTCGGCTGCAATGTAAATTTTGCAGGATAAAGCGGACATCGCCAAACTTCTGACCGAAAAACCAGGCCGCCAGCTTAAAGGCTACTGCCCGCGAGAACCCCTGCTCTAACTCCTGTGCAAAAAATTTGGCAAAAGAACCGGGACTCTCTGTCTGGTAAAGAAAATCCAACCAGGCTTCGGCCCGATCAAGCCGAGCTAAACCAACATCTGAAACGCCGGGCTTCGCCGCATTGCCGAACAACAAGTCCAACAGATTGAGCTCCTGCAGCCACAGCAAGCTACGCCGTGCAGGAGAGACTGCCAGTATGGCGGCCAATTCATTGCGAATGCGTTCAGGCGCTACCCGCTCAAGACTGGGGGCGGCGTGGCGCATGGAGAAGAGGGTGCTCGGGTCAATGGATAGCTGAAGGCAGATGGCGTGGCGTAAACCCTTTAAAACCCGCAGAGGATCATCCAGCAATACTTGGGCTGAACAGCAACGCAGTCTGCCGCGCTGTAAATCCTGTTGGCCACCTAAGGGATCGTAGAGAGGACCGAGCTTGGCGCCTGGCTGCAGAGCCATGGCCATAGCGTTGATGGTGAAATCCCGGCGTTGTAAATCGCCTTCAAGAGTTGAGGCGCGAAAGGGGGAAAAATCGCAGGAGAATCGATCCCTGCCCTGCCCTGCCACCACCCGGCTCTGGCGCCGCTGTTTATCCAGCATGAACCAGCTGCCGCCAATCTTAGCGGCAAAGGCTTGAGCAAGCTCCGTAGGATCGGCCGCAGTCGCAAAATCAAAGTCGTCACTGCAGCGACCAAGCAAGGCATCGCGAATCGCACCACCTACCAGAAAACAGTCGCGATCGGCCCCTGGCAATCCCCTTAAAGAAGGCAAAATCCGCTTACGAATCAGGTTGTTTTCCAGTTCATTGAGTCCCATGGCAACCTTCGCTGGGCGGGCGGTTAAAGCACCACCTCAAAACCCGAAAATAGACGACCATACTCAGCCCTTTGCCGCTAACGGACAGCAAGAATCAGAGCTAACGGTTTCAATGATTATAACAGCTACCCTATACGGATGGAAAACCTGTCTTTATGATCAGGTCTTACCAACGCCACATCCTGAGTTTACCTCAGATCAGATCGCAGGCGGCCTGGTAAATCAATTCAAACAGTTCGGGAATGTCATTTTCAGCGATACAGGAAAAAGCGATACGCAGATCGGTGCTGTTGATGGCGATAGTACCAACTCCATAGTTATCGAGCAAATGCAACCGCAATTGCTCGGCATCTACGGACTTGAGACGCAGACACATAAAGTATCCGGAGTTGAAGGGGTAGTAACCCCAAACTTTATCGAATTTACCGCTATCAAGAACCTGTTTGGTGCGAACGGCCCGGGCTTTGAGAATCTCAAGCTTCTCCTGCTTCTGTTGCAGGAAATGAGGCGAGCGCAAAGCGTCGATGACAAAGGTCTGGGAAGGATGGGGACAGTTGGAAATAGTGCCTCGAATAATGCCCAGAGCCTTTTGACTCAGGGATTCGAGAACAGCGGGACAGCCGTCAGCCGAGCCGTCGGCGAAGGTAATGAAGCCGGTACGAAAGCCCCAGGCGAACTCTTCTTTGGTAGCACCATCCAGCTTGACCGCCAAAAGGTTCGGATGACGATTAGCCAGGCGACCAAACAGGGATTCTTTGAGTGAATCCTCGTAAAACAGACCGAAATAGGCATCGTCGGTAACGGCAACGATGGCGCAACCGGCAGCGGCCTGCTCTACCAAGGCCTTAACCAGCGCCTCACCCTCAGCCTCGGTCGGAGTATAACCACTTGGATTGTTTGGAAAGTTGAGCAGCACCACGGCCTTTCCCTGTTCGGCGGCCACCTCCTGCAAGGCCTCCTTGAAGGCAACCACATTAAAACCACCCTCGGTATTGAAAGTCGAATAGGTTTTTATACGACAACCACGACGAGTAGTAAAAGTCAAATGGTAGTTGCCCCAGAGTTTATCGGGCAGCAGCACCGTATCGCCGACCTCGGTAAAAAGATCGGCCACAATGGACAGACCGTGGGTCAGGGCATTGGTAACGATAGGTTCGCTGAAGACCTTGCCCTGCAGGGAAGGATTTTCACGCAGCATCTTTTCTTGCCACAGAGCACGCAACTCGGGTTTGCCTGCGGGGGGAGCGTAAGGATAGATGTCGGCAGGATCATAGGCCGCGAGTTTTTCGTGCATGCAGCCGAGATACATGGGCCCCCCACCCTGAGTAGCAATGCCTATGGTGGCATTGAACCGGTGGGCTTTGCACTTTGCCTCGGCGGACTGGCTGAGAATACCCTTGGGAAAGAAGAGTTCTCTCCCTAGTTCAGATAACATCCGCAGCACAACTGGATTATGTTGCGCGATACTGTCGTTTAACACACTAGCCAAAGCATTCAAAACGAATTCTCCCGGATTGAAAATAGTCGGCAGCCCACAACTTGTGAGCAAAGCAGGCGCATTAAAGCAACATTTTCGAAGCCTTGTCAACGGAAAACCATACCGCAGACAAAGTCATTTTGAGCCGCCGCGTTTAACAAAATAAAGGATCGTCACAATCAATCCGGAAACCAGTAGCGTAAAGAGCAGATCTCCTGCCGTAAACTCGCTCATATCGGACCTTCTCCCAGCAAATGAATGATTGCACCGTTAGTTCTATCGACCACCTTAGTTTGTACACGGCAATAGCCCAAAAAGCAACCGCTGGCCGAAAGCAAAAAAAAAGTGGAGCATAAGCTCCACTTCGTGTCGTCCCGCAGGACAACCAAAATTCTACCAGCCCGCAAAGGGCCTTAAGGTCTACTATGATTAATGCAGTTACGCACTGCATTGAATTATGGCAGGGGCGACAGGGATCGAACCTGTGAATGCCGGAATCAGAATCCGGTGCCTTACCGCTTGGCGACGCCCCAAAAAAGGAAGCACTCTTCTACCAATCCGGCCAAGAATTGTCAATGGTTATTTTGCGCATCCGAATCTCAAGAGCAGGTATCTATCCCCCCTACCCCAACATTTTATTTATTATCTCAGCCAGATCCCGAGACAGCCGTGGTGCGGCGACAATTCGTTGTAAATGCTGTTGCATATGCTTGCTGCGCCCTTTGTCGTAACGGCGCCAGGCACTAAATCCACCGGCCAAGAATCCCGCCAATTGCGGGTTAACGGGATCAAGTGCCAAAATCTGCTCAGCTAACAGACCATAACCGCTGCCATCTGCAGCATGGAACCGCAAGGGATTGGCACGACTGAAGGTGCCTATTAGTGCCCGGACCCGATTGGGGTTTCGCGGCTGATAGGCGGCATGCCCCATAAGCTCCCTGACAACCTGCAAGGTATCCGGCCGTCTTGAACGAGCCTGAAGTGCAAACCATTTATCAAGGACCAGAGGATCATTTTTCGCCCGCATATAAAAATCATCAAGCAACTGTTGTCGAAGCGGTCCGGAATCTTCGACTAACAGCGCGAGGGCGGCGATACGATCAGTCATATTGTTGCTGCACCGATAACTCTCGCTAACCAACGCGCACATCGGTTCTGTACCGAATGCGAACAGATAATAGAGGCAGCGGTTTTTAAGACTACGTCGATCTACGGCCTCAGGCTGAACACTGTATGCCCCAATGTCCGCACAGGCATCCCAGACCGACCGAAGAGGCCCATGCAGAGCTGTAGCCAGGTGTCTACGAACCTGCTCCCTGGCAACATAAAGCCCCTCTACGTCTATTTCTTGCAATTGTAGCCCAAGATAAAGCTCACTGGGCAATTCCAGCAACTTTGCCGCCAGGCCTGGATCAAGACTGTCGTCCTGAAGTATCGCGGCAAAACATTCGGTCAGCAAGTTCAGACCCTGTTCGGCTTCCTTCTCATTCTGCCGGTTCACCCTGTTTAAAATTATTCGCTCTGCCAACCTCTGGCCGGCATTCCAGCGATTATAAGGGTCACTGTCGTGCCCCAGGAGAAAAGCCATATCTTCGGCCGACTCGTTATTTATCACATGAACCGGAGCGGAAAATTGACGAAACAGAGAAACCCTCGGCAGCTGAGACAGATTGACAAAACGCAGAGTTTCTTTCTCCTGCCGTAAATGCAGGATCATCTCTTCTTTCCCCGTTCCTGCTTCGGCAGAAGATAATTGCAGTTGTAAAGGTAGACCCTTGGCATCGAGCATACCGAGTCTGCAGGGGATATACAGCGGCTGTTTTACGGGCTGACCCGGTGTCGCGGGGCAGTGTTGTTCAAAGGTGAGCTCCAAACTCTTCTCAGCGGCAGAATAGGCACTGGTTACGGTAACCTGCGGCGTACCCGCCTGACGATACCAGAGCTGAAACTGTCGTAGATCGAGATTGCTATTTTCACCCATTGCCGCCAGAAAATCCTCAACGGTAGCCGCTTGGCCATCATGGCGTTGTAAATACCGCCGCACGCCTTGAACAAAATCGGCCGGTCCAAGCATGGTATGCAGCATACGAACCAGTTCCGCCCCCTTGTTGTAGACCGTGGACGTATAGAAATTGTTAATCTCCTGATAGTGCTCGGGGCGCACCGCATGGGCCAACGGTCCGGCATCTTCGGCAAACTGATGGGTTCGCAACAGGCATACGTCCTCGATGCGCTTGACGGCGCGGGACACCTGATCCGCCGAAAAGTGCTGGTCGCGAAAGACCGTCAACCCCTCCTTAAGACTCAATTGAAACCAGTCCCGGCAAGTCACCCTGTTGCCGGTCCAATTGTGAAAATACTCGTGGGCTATAACCTCTTCAATAGCCTGAAAATCGGCGTCTGTGGCGGTTTCAGGGTTCGCCAGCACATACTTGGAGTTAAAGATATTCAGCCCCTTGTTCTCCATGGCCCCCATGTTAAAATCATCCACCGCAACGATCATGAACATATCCAGATCATATTCAAGTCCGTAGGTCTCCTCATCCCAACGCATAGCCTTTTTTAGAGCCTGCATAGCATGATCGCATTTGCCGAGATTGTGTTTTTCAACGTAGATTTGCAGTGTCACCTCCCGACCGGAACAGGTGGTGAAGCGATCCTCCACACAGCCGAGGTCGCCGCCAACTAAGGCAAAGAGGTAACTGGGCTTGGCAAAGGGGTCCTGCCAGGTAACCGAATGACGACCATCGGCCAGCGTCTGCCCCTTGATACAGTTGCCATTGGACAGCAGCACCGGATAACGCTGCCGGTCCGCGATGATGGTGGTGGTAAAATGACTCAGAACATCGGGCCGATCAGGAAAATAGGTAATCTTGCGAAAACCTTCCGCCTCGCACTGGGTGCAAAAGATATTTCCTGAACGGTAAAGTCCTTCCAGAGAGGTATTGTCCTGGGGCCGAAGGGTAACGGTCGTTTCAAGGAGAAAGACCTCTGGAACTTGATGAATAGTGAGATTTTCATCGTTGCAGACATAGTCATCAATCTGCAACGGCAGTCCATCAAGGTGCAATTGTTCGAGCTGCAAATCAACACCGTCAAGAACCAGCGGTTGTTCCTTGCCCACCCCTGGTTGGCGCCGCAGGGCCAAGCGACTAACCACCCGAGTATTTTCTTCCCCCAGTTCGAAACATAATTCGACCGTATCGACCCGATAAGCCGGCGGCGTGTAATCTTTAAGATAGATCGTTTCTGCTCGCTTGGACATCGGCAATTGACTCCTGTCTGGCAAATTGAATCAGTTCCTTTAAATAGTGTCCATCTGGAAGCTCTAGATGAGCACAATGCAGTTTTCATATGGGAAAAAGGCTGTTTCCGGATAAAAACTAAACAAAAACGCCCGGAAAGCCTAATTTCCGGGCGTTTGGTTTGCAAACAAAGGTTGTCAGACCAGTCGAGCAGCGGCACGCTCAATTCGCGCCAGGACCATCTCCTTGCCCATCACCGCCATAACCTGACAGATACTGGGGCTGACCGTGTTGCCAGTGAGGGCAACTCGCAAAGGCTGGGCGATCTTACCAAACTTCAGTCCGGTCACTTCTATCACCTTACCTAGGGCTTCTTCAATGGGTTCAGCCTGCCAGTCATCGAGGGCCCCGAGGTGCTCCAAGGTAGCGACAAAGACCCCTTGCTGGGCTTCGGTGAGAAATTTTTCTGCTGCTTTGGGATCAAAATCGACCTCATTGCAATAGTAATAAGCGGCCTGCTCTGCCATCTCGACCATGGTCTTGCAGCGCTCCTGCAGGGTTGTCACCACCTCTGCGGTCGGCGGCCCCCCATCCACACAGACTCCTTGAACGGCCAGGTATTCTTGCAACAGTTCACCTAAACGTTGCGAATCGCCGGTTTTAATGTAGTGAGCGTTGAGCCATAACAGCTTCTCCGGATTGAATACCCCGGCAGAGCGGCCGACATTATCCAGGCTGAACTTTTCAATTAATTCATCCATGGAGAAGATTTCCTGGTCGCCAAAGGACCAGCCCAGCCGCACCAGATAATTGACCATGGCCTCCGGCAGGTAGCCGAGATCCCGGTAAGCCATCACCGAGGTCGCACCATGGCGCTTGGAGAGGCGCTTCTGATCGGAGCCGAGGATCATCGGCACATGGGCGAATTCGGGCACCGCATAGCCGAGAGCCTGGTAGAGCAAAATCTGCCGGGGGGTATTGTTGATGTGGTCGTCGCCGCGAATCACCAGATTTATACCCATTTCGGCATCGTCGATCACTACCACAAGATTGTAAGTCGGAGTGCCGTCGGTGCGTTGCAAAATCAGGTCATCCAGCTCCTCATTTTGAAAGGTGATGGTACCTTTGATGCGATCATTGAAGCTTGTCGCCCCTTCCTGCGGCGCACAAAAGCGCACCACAAAGGGACGATCGCCCGGAACCTCTTGACGATTACGGCAAGTACCGTCGTATTTGGGCTTGCGCTTCTCCTGCTCGGCAAGCTTGCGCTTGGCATCGAGTTCTTCGGCGGTGCAGTAGCAGCGATAGGCCTGCCCGGAAGCAAGCAACTGCTCGACCTTGGCGCGGTAGAGATCGAACCGCTGCGACTGGTAGTAAGGTCCCTCGTCGCAACTCAATCCGAGCCAGCTCATGGCCTGCAGAATCGCATCCACCGACTCTTCAGTAGAACGGGCGACATCGGTATCCTCGATACGCAATACGAAACAGCCCTGTTCTTTGCGAGCCAGCAGATAATTAAACAGGGCCGTGCGGGCACCGCCGATATGCAAATACCCCGTTGGGCTGGGGGCGAAACGAACGCGCAGTTGAGACATGCTTTACTCCTGAGACAAGAGACAAAATGGTTCATAAGACAGGGGGCCACCCTAAGGCGACCCCCGATTTATACTGGAACGGGCGGTTATTGACAAGGCTTTTCGGACCCGGGACAAGGTGCAACAGCTCTGCAAGAATTTCGTTCAGGCAACCTTTCGTCCATCTCATCGATCAGGTAATAACCACCCCGGCGTAACCGACGACCTCGGCATTGTCGCCGGTGGTTTCACCGGAGTTTCCGTAACGCACCAAGGTACCCTTGCGGGCACCGAGTTCCCTGGCGGCGGCAAGCATGACGACGGTAGGCACCACCCCGCACATGCTGATGGCCTCGGCCGCTACCAGCCGGTAAAGGCCTTCTGCATCGAGAGCCAGTACCTTTTCCAAAGCCTTCATATCCCGCTGGCGAGCGGATTCAGCCGACTCAAAATGGGTCATATCGGAGCTAGCGACCAACAACGTCGGCTCGCCTTGCGCTGCCAACAACCGACCGAGACTGTGCCCGAAATCCAGCAGTTTTTGCAGAGGCGCATGACCAAGGCACACGGGAACCAACCGTGCCTGAGGGGACTTTATCTGAATAAAGGGAACCTGAACTTCTAAAGAATGTTCGTAACGATGGGCCAATTCATCAGCGGTAGCCTCACCGCATTCGGATATAATCTGCTCAGCCAAACAGCTGTCGATGAGAATATCCCCCAAAGGCGTCTGCCAACTGCCGGAGGGATAAACCGCCTGCACAGCTCCGTATCCGGTATGATTAGGCCCGAGGAGAACAACCCGGCCAGGAACCTTTACTCGACCAAAAGTCTGACCGGCAATAGCTCCGGAAAAGACATAACCGGCATGGGGCACCATGATGCCGATAGCTTGCCGGGGCTCAAGTTGCTGTTGTAAAAAGTTGCTGACCTGCTGGCGCAACGCCTCTTTTTGACCGGCATAAAATTGCCCGGCCACAGCTGCCGTTCTGTGCATTGGTTCCTCCCGGCATCTTCCTGCTGTCAGCGGCAGGCGACATGCCTGCCACTTTCTGAGTATTTTACCACCCCTTGAGCGATGAGCCAAACGGGTATTTTTAACAGCGGCAGAAGCAGTTCAGCCATCGGCCACCCGGCGCGGAAACAAAAAAAGCCAGCTCGAAAGCTGGCTTTTTTTATTTGGAGGCCCCGACCAGATTCGAACTGGTGATGGAGGTTTTGCAGACCTCTGCCTTACCGCTTGGCGACGGGGCCCTTAGAGTAATGTAGCGGCTCCTCAAGAGCCCGGTATTGATACCAAATCGCCCTACGAGTGTCAAGGGTAAAAACTTGTGACTCTCCTCGACAAAGAAAAGATCAGAACCCGGAATGAACACTCTCCAGCAGTTGCGGGTACTGATGCTGCCGGTAAGACACCTCATAATAAAGATTGCGCAATACCTTATGCATCGGACTGCTTAAAGAAGCATAAAGCTCGTTTTTAAGCCGGCTATAGCGATAACCCGAAACTTCGCTCAAAATTCCCTGAATTTTGGCGAACTGAGCGGGCGGTATATCCGTGCCCATCTGTGGGTCAAGTACGATAATCCCTTCGCTGAAGTCGGCCTGGCCGAGAGCCAGCATCATCCGTTCAAGTATTTCTGTGGTGGTTTGGTTTTCCAGCACCTGTAATACTCGGTTCATAGCCAAAACCTTGCGGTACATGCCCTCTTCCGTACCGCCGGCCTCCTGAATAAAATTGACCAGATAATAGGCATTGGCCATGACCTGCGGAATTTCATTATACATGGTCCTAACAATAGCGGTGTAATCACCTGATTTTCCAGCCGAACCATTATAATCAACAGCCAAATCCTGCAATTGCCGGGCTATCCGGCTGGTATAGTGGAAATAATCTGCCACCCGGCCATCCTGATTGGCCTGGTAGGCCAGTTGCAGGATGCCGACAATATCAATAGGAAAGATTTCCACCGCTTGCAATTGATAGGCAAAGAAGAGCTCGCTGGGCTGAGAGCCTGTCGAATAATCACCCAGTTTACGATAAAGATCAGCCAATTTACCCGCTGCAAAAGCCGCCAGGAAATAAGCATTGTCCGGTACGATATCGGCGTCGTTGCCGGCATATTGTTTAAACAGAGCAAGATATTTCAAAAGCGGACTTTCGGCGGGAAAAATCTGCCCATGCACAACCGCCTGACGGGTCCCTTCATAATAACCGGACAGCATAATGCCCAACTTAGCTGTAGAATCCCACAGTTTGTGCATGGCGGCCAGATAGTTTTTATGCTCATAAAAACCCGCCGAGGTATAATCTCCTCCGTGAACCCGCCCAACGGCCAACTGGTTATAAAGGGCGATAGCCTGGTCCAGTTGACGGTCGGCCGTTGAGGGAAGTTCCTTGAAGAAAGGATCCTTGGTTAATGGATCGTCAAGATCACTGAGACGCCGCGTAACATAGGTGGTAAAACCCATATGCTGGCTTAACACGGCCGCCTTACCCTTGCAAGTGTCAGCCCATTGCCAGGCCAAACGATAGAAAACTTCTGCCCGCCGATATTTGGCGACCAGCTGCTCCGGATTCTCTTCGCCCTCAAAGGCATTACGACTGGCAATGGCCTCAAGAAAGGCTACAGCAAAGTTGAGATTATAATTATCGGAATTCAGACCCCGCATCCGCTCCACCGTTGCTTCGACAACGGCCCCATAGCCGTTTTCTACGGTCAGTTTGTCATTAATAGACAATATGATCACCCCGAGGGAGGATAACCCGGGAATCTGCTCTTCTATAATAGCCCGCCTGATGATCAGATGAGCCATGTTTTCATAGAGATAGGGCAGGCTTTTCACAAAGCCGGCTTTGCCAATCTCACGCTGAATACGCAGGTTGTCGACTTCAAGCCTGAGTACAACATTCTGCCACAGGTCATACACGGCGTTGCTAAATCCTTCGGCATTCTTGGCAAGCACCTGCTGATAAGCAGAATACAGATGCAGCCAGAAGGCCACGTCGGGCTGCTGCCCTTTGCCCGACAGAATCTCCATCACGGCTTGTGCATTCTGTAATTGCAACTCTTCGCCGTCGGTTAGAAACAGACAGAATTCAGCCAAAGAAAGATGATAATACTTCTTCCACTGCTGACCATCTCCAGCCCCCTGAGCATCAATACGACCCTCGGCAGCGGTTTCAATCTGTAATTCCTGACGCAACTGATCGCGATAACCTTCCAGGCTCTGTCCGTACTCAGCACCCTTCTCGGTCAGCAACTGTTGCAGATCTTCCTGAGGATACCAGCTAAAACGATAGGTAACGTCAAGCAGATTATCCCATTGCCCTCCTGCCGTTTGAGACATGCCCAGCGTAGGGACCAGACATACAAACAGTACAACCAAAATGACTCTGAACAATTTCATAGACTTCCTCACTATTTAGAATAGTCGAGACATTCAATAGCTGAACGTAACGCAGCACATCGGTCAGCAAAGTTTTGCGGATTGTAAATCCGCATCCACACGGTCTGCCCGGTTTCAGCATTTCTAATATCAAATTTCATCTGGCCGCAGGGATACACGATATTGGAATCGAGACGAACAGCCAGCTCGGTACGCAAACGGTCCTCTTCGCCCTGATCGACACAGGCGGCAAGCTGGTTAAGGCTGACAAACAGATTTGGATCGCCGGACACTTCACCATCACCGACAAAGGTTACTACACTGTCGGGAAGACCGCTACCGGTGACACTCTCCATAGATCTGGCAACAGATGCCACACCCTGTCCGGAG
>CAZKQY010000462.1:0-6424 GCA_964555005.1 uncultured Syntrophotalea sp.
ACTCTACCCCCGACTGGTGCGCTCCATCATCCCCATTGCCGGTACTGGCCGCACCTCGCCCATGGCCATCGCCCTCAACGCTTTGGCCCGGCAGGCCATCTATAACGATCCCCTCTGGAAAAAAGGTAATTATAAGCCGGAACATCCACCGGCGGACGGGTTGGCCCTGGGCCGAGCCGTCGGCCACATCTCCTTTTTGTCCAACACCTCGATGGACCTTAAGTTCGGCCGCCGCTTTTCAGCGCGGGATGGCATGTTCGACTTTTTTGGCCAGTTCGAAGTAGAGCGCTATCTCGAATACAACGGCCGCAACTTTATCGACCGCTTCGATACCAACGCCTTTCTCTACCTGGCCAAGGCCCTCGACCTCTACGATGTGGCCTGGAATTTTGCCAATCGCGAAGAGGCCTTATCCTGCATCGATTGCCCCTCCCTATGGTTCTCCTTCAGCTCCGACTGGCTCTATCCGCCGAACCAGGGGGAAGAGATAGTGGCCCTGCTCAAAAAACTCGCCAAACCAGTAGAATATCACCTGATCGATTCAGACTACGGCCACGACTCTTTCCTGATTGAACCGGAAAAATTCACTCCCCTGATCAGCGCCTTTCTCGACCGACTTGCAAAGTAAAAAAATCAGGCGATGCTAAAGGCAAAGTAGCGAACCGGTGTGTCCGCCAGGGATGCTACCTGATCTTCCGGCAACAGTTCCGCCAGCCGGGGGCAAACAGGGGAGCTCGATGCCCCCTCCCCTAAGTCCATATATGATCATTTATCGAAGAAACAAATCCTATTGCGTCCGTTTGTTTTTGCTTGATACATTGCCGTATCAGCCCACTTGAGGATGTCTTCCTGACTGGCATTAGTATTATTGAACAGCACCACACCGATGCTCGCGGTACAATGATGCTCCACAGTGCTCTCTCCACCACCGTCCTGCAAGCGTTTCAACAGATAAGGCTCCGCCAGGGTAACACGGATTTTTTCAGCCACGAAACCTGACTTCTTCAGCGACTGCTTTTCATCCACATCCAGATCGCTGAGCATTACCACGAACTCATCCCCGCCAAACCGTGCTACGGTGTCCATTTCCCTCAGACAAAGGGTGATTCTTTGTGCTGCTTCGATCAGAAGCAAGTCACCCATATCATGACCGTGCGTGTCATTGAGCGCCTTGAAATTATCCAAATCCAAAAACATCACAGCACCATAACAACCGTTTCTTTTACCCGCAGCCATGGCCTGCCCCAAACGATCAAGAAACAATCGACGATTAGGAAGGTTTGTTAAGGTGTCATAAAAGGCAAGCTTGCGAACCTGTTCCTCGGCTATTTTTCGGTCGGTGATATCCTCCGTTATGCCCATCAGTTTCTCAATACGGCCGTTTTTATTCTTGATGGGCACAAAGCATGATTTATAAACTTTTCCGTGCGGTCCGCTTGCAGTAAACTCAAAATGGTTGGTCTCCCCGGCAAAGGCCTTGGCAAGCAGCTCTCCAATACGTTCCCGGTCTGCCGTGCTAACAGCGTCCAGATAAAAAGTTCCCTGCACATCGCCTTCTTCTTTGACTTCCAACATGAGAAGACCTGCCCGATTCATGGAGGTTAGCCTGCCCTCCAGGTCGATTTCATAAATGCTCACAGGGGAGTTCTCAACCAGAAGACGGTGGTGATTTTCGCTTTCCCGTAAGACACGGGTAATTTTCTCGGTTTCCAGCCGGGCCTTCTCCAACTCGGCAGTACGGCGACGTACCTGGTCTTCAAGGGTAATTGCTGTCTGGAACAAATTGAAAGCCGAACCCTGAATGCTGCTGTTGCGCTCAGCTCGATTCATCAATGCCTGGACCATTTTGTTCAGACGCACAATCTCGGCTTGCAAAGCCTGCACATTCATGTCCACCTGGTCAGGCATCATGTCCCTCCATATTTTCTTCGGGAGCGACGCCGATCGCACAGCCAGTAAGCGTCTGGTTGACGTGAACACCCCGGAACTGTTCGCCGTAGCAGCTAAATCCGATGGTATTATTGCGCACAAAAATCTCTCCGACCCGATTTTTTAAGCCGTTCTGGGTTACTTCCAGATTCCGAAGTACACAGTCACAACCAAATACGAATTGGAGTGGTCCTATTTCTTTCCGAACCTGATCAAATGTCTGTTCCAGATTCAATAGCAGATCTTTACCATGAGCCACCCTGAGCACCAACCCTTCCTCAATAGCGCAATAGAAAGACAGGCTGCCGTCGTCATTCACCTGCTGGATGGAGCGGACATAATCGGTACCATCGATCATCACCACGACGGGTGAAGCGGCGAAACTCAAGGCCGTAAGCTCATTCACCTCGACACCCACCAGCCGCGCGTATTCTTCGGCAGCGGGCAGCCCATTGATTTCATTGACGATGCGGTTGTCTGGATCAGCTTCCGTGACAACCAATCGATCAGTGGTGGACACAAAATGCTGTGTTTTGAATAGCTTGAAAGGCAATGAAGTGTTCATCAGGATCAGCACGGCGCTATCCGAACAGAAGCAACCATCAGCATAGACCTGTGTTTTTACGAATTGCAAATCATCCCCTGCCGAACCTCCAAAAAGAGGTATTTCCCCCAATGCGTACTGCAAAGCATGGGTCACCGGCTCTTCCCGTCGGGCCATGGCATCGATCAACATAATTGCGAAACTCTTGCCCGACTTTACTTCCGGGACTCGGCTTTCAAGCCGTTGCAGAAGAGTCTGCGCAAAGTCGTGTCCTCTGGTGATATCAAACTGACTCAAGTGATCCAGACGTCCATTGACGGCCACACAACTTTCGGCAGGAAAACTTGCTCCTGACAGACTATGGGAAAGATATCCGGCCGGCCCGATTTCTCCTGCAGTGGTGCAGCCCACCACCTGAATTCCGGCAAACCGCCTGCCCATTT
This sequence comes from uncultured Syntrophotalea sp., assembly GCA_964555005.1. Taxonomy (GTDB): domain Bacteria; phylum Desulfobacterota; class Desulfuromonadia; order Desulfuromonadales; family Syntrophotaleaceae; genus Syntrophotalea_A. The sequence continues at coordinate 2,917 of CAZKQY010000462.1, forward strand.
CCTCCACCAGCACATCAAGGTCGTATTTACTGGAGCAAAAAAAGAGAACAAACTCCATGTTCGCCTGCTTCACCGCTGCATGAAACTCTTCAACCGCCTGGCGAGCATCTGCTGCGGACGATTGCGCCAGGCGAATTTTCTGAATACTCATTTATGCTCCCTCCCTATGAACAACGAAAGAAGATGAATTGCACTCACTGAAAAAGAAAATTTCATACCAATTTAAAATTCAACAATCCCCTCCGGCACCTTTAAGTAACGCTAAACACAAAGGCAATTATGGCACGGAACAGCGTAAACTCCATGGGTATTGTAATTTTTAATTGTTTTAAAATTATCTATTCGGCTTAATTTTCGGAGAGTATATCAGCAAATAAAATATCTTGAGCGTAAATAGCATTAGGTATGTGAACAATGTCAGACACCAAGAATCTGTCGGACGGTCCATGAATCAACTGAAAATTCGGTTGTTTAGAACAGATTTCAGTTCCTTTTCGTCCCAAAGCTACAGCTGTGGACCTTCAAAGGAGGTAGTGTCCATATAGTGCTGTAAATTCAGTAGGCCATCGTGGCCATCGTTTTGTAGGATTGGCGTTGCCACACATCAACCCTTAAACAAAGAGAACCAAAGATGGCCGATTATGAGCTTAATGGCCCTGGCAAACTTTTGTCGAATCTTCTGTCGAAACAAATAGGCTGGCCAAATTGGTAGAAGCCGTACTGAATAAAATTCTCGATGCGCAGGCGGTTGAACGAGTTGGTGCTCAGCGCTGTTTTCAGGGAGCGATCTGGCACTGCTGCCAGGTTCATTTCATGCGCAATGTTCCCTCCCATACCAGCTCGAAGCACCAGAAAGAGATAGGCGAAGTCCTGGCAGAGGTCCACGAAGAGTGGCAAGGACGTCGCTATCGGGATATGACCGATTTCTACGAATAGGTGGCTGAGCAGCTGTCCGTCCCCGAGGATGCGGTATTATCGATTCGCTGATTATGAGCACCCATCGGGCGAAGCGGAATTTACAGCAACTTTTCGACTTGATCCAATTGTTGCAAGGAAGATTACCACCGGCAAGACTGTTTCTCGCCTCAACAGACCCTGCACCAAATCAAACGGATGGGAAAAGTTGTCTTTTTCTTACCCGTGACCCTACTGGTCACGAAACCTTCTAAAACCCATACCTGCCGGACAAAACAGGAAATTCAGGATGCCAAGTTTCTGTATCTTCACTGGTTCCGCTATTAATCGATATTTACGGAAACCGTCAGAGAAGCTATCGCAACGAGGATACTGTCTCCGTTCCCCAAGGCCGGCACTTCGATCCCCCGGGTAAGGAGCCCCCCTTCAACGACTTCAAGTTCCTTGGACCCGAAGGGAATTTCGGCCAGAACTTCTTCCGCCATGACATCCCGGGGCTTCGGGCAGCCGATCTTCACGGCAATGTGCATTTCCCCGGGATCACTGATTCCGACAATATCGAACAAACCACACAGGCAACTGCGCGAAATTGCATCCTTAACCGCCCTCTTAGCCGCTTTTGTCGGATCGGCCCCATGCAGATCTGCTCCATATCCCAGTTCAACAACATATCGTTTGTATGGCATCGATTCCTCTTGATGTGTTGAAACACGACCATGCAGAGCGATCAAAACCTGCACATCGTGCGGAGTGAAGTTCACGCTAAAGTCTCTAGCGCTAACGGCTCTCACAGAAAAACATGCTTAAGCAAAATGATACCGCAGCCCCTTCGAAGATGGGGCTACTGCCACTGAGAGAGTTAACAAATGGAATCTCTATGTGTAGATGGTCAGGGAAAATTGCTAGCAAATCAACTGAAAAAACAAAACCCCCGAAAAAGCGGGGGTTTTACATCACACATTAAAGCACTGTTTTTTACAACTTGTCCTATAATTTTTCCTTTAGCTGCTTGATGGCATTGCGATTGAGAGTTTGAGCGCAATATGTACCCCCTTTACTTGACCCTACGCCATCTTTCCACTGTGCCACTGTTTTATTTCGACTATTGATAAGTTGATAATCCAAATCCAAAGAAGCGGCACCGGCACCAAAACCGACTAAAATTCTGGCAGCCCGGTTACCAGGGTTAAATTTATCAACGTTAATAATGAGCAGATGACCGGCACCCCTGAAATCCCCCCGGGACTTAAGTAGTTTTGCTGAATAACCGGTCCGCTTCAATTGTTTGATTATGTCGCGATCCATCCAGGTTCCTACCCTTTGCAACTCAATAATTTGATCCTGAGTCATACTGCTGATGTCACCACGAAGCGATAAAACCGAAATCACTCCAGCCGACGTTGCGGTCCCGGTTGATTGCTGAGGAGCCCTTGTACCTCCACAACCGGAGACCAAGGTAAAAAACAGGACAAAAATGCCGAGCAATAATGATTTGTTTTGCAAGATTCTCTCCTTGTGGATGTAATAACTGTGAGATGGTGATAAGAATTGTTTCGAGAGTCGGCCCGCAGGCGCTTTCAATCGACGGCCAGTGAGGCCAATACTCATTTCTGCCAACCCACCACCTTTCATTAGGGGGCTTAAGCTACCACCACTTCATTAGACCGGTCAACGAAAAATACCCTCATACTTATACCCAGACCCGGCCCACTGCCATCAAACCGCCCAAAACCAACGATGTCAACTTATGAAGATCTGCAGTATTAAAAAGTTCCGAACACCCCCGACAATCTTTCACAGCCGACGGGACTTCGTTGTTCCACCAGGCATGGCACGCCCCCTCTAGTTTCTGGTTTTCAAACCGAATACCTTGCACTTCATAATCGAGAACGGGCATAATAAACAATCAAGGAGCCTGTCGGCCCAACAACAAAAAAACACCCTGACCCGAAGGTTAGCTTTGTGAATCATCTCGACCTTGCCAAATTGATCAATTCCCCCAACCGGATCACCACCCTCAGCACTACCGGCCCCGACGGCACTCCCAATTCCGCAATTATTGGCTCGGCTTTCATGAGCGACGACAACCACATCCGGATCGGCCTGGCCGACAACCGAACCGCGACCAACCTGGAGGCCAATCCCAAAGCGATGCTGCTGGTTTGCCGGCCCGGAAACACGGTACTGGACTGGCAGGGAAGCCGCGTTTACCTCGAACTCACAACAATGGCAACCCAAGGGGAGCACTACGAGCGAATGGTCGAAGGCATCCGGACCACCGCCGGCCGAATGGCTGCCCGAAGCATTCGCCGACTGGCCGTCTTCCGCATCGCCGAGGTACGTCCCCTGGCCGAGCTTGGCAAACTCAAAAGATAATTCCTGTCCAGCCCGCACAGACCGGTCCTTCCCGTTACTTCAGGGTCTACTCTTCCTTTTGGTGTCTCCTAAAAATTGACATCAGCAGCGCATATCGCTAATATCCAAAATTGTTTTAATACTATGTTTTTATTTTTGACCAATAAAAACGTCAACCACGGCTATCCGTAGATCTGCGACTTCAAGAATAATGCGAATTCTTCTGATCAATCCCCCC
>CAZKQY010000463.1:0-2733 GCA_964555005.1 uncultured Syntrophotalea sp.
AGGGTGCCGGTTTCGTTGTTGCCCCACATGGCCGAAATAAGAATGGTCCGTTCGCAAATAGCCGCTTCCAGCTCCGCCAAATCGATCATGCCTTCGCTATCGACGTCCAGCACCGTGACTTCAAAGCCTTGCTTTTGAAAATACTTGCAGCTGCTAAACACCGCCGGATGCTCAACAGCCGTGGTGATAATGTGATTACCCTTGTCCCGCAAATACTCCGCGCTGCCCTTGATGGCCAGGGCATCCCCCTCACTGCCGCAAGAGGTAAAGACAATCTCCTCCGGCTGGCAGTTGATCAGTTGCGCCACCTGGGCTCGCGCCCCTTCTACAGCGCTGTTCACGGCCTTACCGGCCCAGTGAATGCTGGCCGGATTACCGAACTGTTCTTTATAAAAGGGCAACATCGCCTCCAACACTGCCGGACGCACCGCAGTGGTGGCATTGTTATCCATGTAGATCCGTTTCACTGCTCTTCCTCCAAATGATATTTGCTCAGCGAACCGCCTGTAGCCGGAGTTAACTGTTCCATGGCATCTTTGGTCAAATCCGCCAGGGTAATCGATGACAGGAAATGGCGAATGCGCCGGCCAAGCCCTTCCCAAACCGTATGGGTGATGCACTGCTCGTCGCAGTTACAGCGCCCTTCCTCATCCATGCAGGCCACCGGCACCAGGGTCTGCTCGACACTTTCGATAATTTCGTGAATGCGGATCTCATCAGCTTGTCGTCCCAGTACATAGCCGCCACCAGGGCCGCGTATACTGCTCACCAGACCTGCACGGCGTAGCTTAACGAAAATCTGCTCAAGAAAAGCCAGAGAGATATTCTCCCTGGCAGCAATTGTTTTGCTCGAAACCGGGCCATTCACCACACAGAGATTGAGCCGGACCATGGCACGTACCGCATATTGGGCTTTATTGGAGATGCGCATGAGTCAATCCCGCCCCTGCGGGGATACTTCAGCCGCTTGCTCGTTGCCAGAACCTTCGCCGGTCAGCTCCTGCACCCGTGTCTCCAGAGCATTCAACCGATCGAACAAACAATGCAGAGCCTGGGCGGCCGGATCAGGCAACTGACCGTGTTCAAGATCCTGTCTTTCCACGTTGCGCGTACCGTTGGCATAAACCACTCGACCCGGCACCCCGACCACCGTTGAATTGGCCGGCACTTCTTTAATCACTACCGAATTAGAACCGATCTTGCTGTTATCGCCAACCTTGAAAGGACCGAGCACCTTGGCCCCGGCGCCAACGACCACATTTTTTCCCAAAGTCGGATGACGCTTCTCCTTAGCCCAGGAAGTTCCGCCCAGGGTGACGCCGTGATAAAGGGTGCAACCGTCGCCGATCTACGTCGTCTCGCCGATCACCACCCCCATGCCATGATCGATAAAAAAGCGGCGACCGATGCGGGCGCCGGGATGGATTTCAATACCGGTAAAAAAACGTCCAATATGGGAGATCAGCCGGCCCGGAAAGAACCACTTTCGCAACCAAAAAGCATGGGCCAGACGATAAAACAGCAGGGCATGAAAGCCCGGATAACAGAAAAGGATCTCCAAAACGCTTCGCGCCGCAGGATCCCTCTCAAATACCGTGTTTAAATCTTCTTTTAACAGCTCAAGCAATAGACCGACCTCGCTAGAATCAAAAAGGCCCGTCATCCAGCCTTAATTCAAGCCATGATTAACATACCTGAGCAAAACCGTCAACTATTATTGTCAACAAGGGATTAGAACTGAGTAACGGCCTCCGCCGGGACTTAAAGACGGGAAGTAACCCCTTCAAGACCGTAGGTCCAACCGCAGGAAGGACAGATCAAATCGATCCGGTGCGGCACACCATCCGGTTTGAAACAGGCATAAAAACTTAATAACAAGTACAAACCCTTACATGTGGTGCCTGCTTAGTTTGGAATCCCCGTCTCTTACGATCCCTGAAGCAATGCTTCAAAAGTATTCACTGCCTGACAAAAAATCTCTGGCAAGCGCCGCACCTTGCGCAGCTCGTAATCAAAGGCGACCAGAGTGGTAGTCCCTTCAGCGGTAACTTCCCCTTGCCTTTCGATACGATAGCTCATGCTAAAAGAGGAGCGCCGCAATTCATCGATGCGCACCCCGATCTGCAATTCCTCGCTCAGAAACATCTCGGCTTTGTACTGAACGTTAGCTTCGGGCAAAATGATGCCACAGCCGCCGATATCCAGTTCACTGAAGGAACCGACTTGCTGCAGGTAACCGATGCGGCCGTCCTGAAAGTAGCTTAGCACCGCAGCATTGGAAACGTGACCGCCATAGTTAATGTCGCTGATCCGCACCCGGTAGGGCATAACGAAACGAAAATTTTCCACAATACACTCCTGGTTAAAACGCCGTACCGCCGGTAGGCCCTTTAGATAAATAGCGCAGAGCCGCCTTTATCGCTGACACTGTCGGCAAAAATAGGTTGAGCGTTGGCCGAGTTGAATCTTAATTATAGCCTGACCACAGGCAGAACAGGGTTCACCTGCCCGGCCGTAAACCTGGAGTTGCTGAGCGAAGTAACCAGGCCGACCATCCTGATCGCTGAAATCCCGCAGGGTGGTACCCCCGGCAACGATGGCCTCCTGCAGCACCTGGCGGATGGAAGTCGTCAAGCAATCGTAGCGGGCCAAAGAGATGCGCCCGGCAGCCCGAGCTGGATCGATACCGGCACGAAACAGTGACTCGCTGGCATAGATGTTTCCGACCCCCAC
>CAZKQY010000464.1:0-2081 GCA_964555005.1 uncultured Syntrophotalea sp.
CCCGCCGAGGCCGAGACCTGCGCAGGCATGGCCGAACAGGTAGCCGACGCTGGCGCCGACGAACAGGGTCGGGGTAAAGACTCCGCCCACCGCACCGGAACCGAAACTGGCGCAGGTAGCGGTCACCTTGAGCAGCAGCAAAATCGCCAGGCTCGACCAAAGCCACTGCTTCTGCAGGATGCCGGTCACCACGCTGTAGCCGTTGCCGCACACTTCCGGATAGCGCAAAGCCAGAATTCCGACCACCAGACCGCCCAGGGCAAGGCGCAGATAGACCGGCAGGCGGGTCTTGCCGAACAGTTTTTCACTGCCGCGCAGGGCACGCAGAAACCAGGGGGCGACCAGTCCGGCCAGCAGACCGAGGGCCAGGTAGTAGAACATCTCCCAGCCTGAGTGCAGACGAAAAGGCGGAATGATGTACAGGGGTTCGCTGCCAGCCAGAAAATGCACCGTCTGGGTGGCCAGTACCGAGGAGAAGACCAACGGACCGAAGGTTTCCATGGCGATGGAGCCGACCACGATCTCGGCGACGAACAGCGCTCCGGCGATGGGCGCATTGTAGGCCGCGGCGATTCCCGCCGAGGCACCGCAGGCCAGTATCAGCCGCCGTTGTGCCACCGACCATTTTCGGGTGCGGCCGACCAGCGAAGCGATCAGGGAAGAGAGTTGTACCATCGGTCCTTCGCGGCCGATGGAGCCCCCCGAGGTAACGGAAAAAGCCGCCGAAAGAATTTTCACGATGCTGGATCGAAAGGACAGGGAGCCCTCACCAAGGACCACCGCCTCCATGAAATCGGTAGAGCTGTCTTTGCGCGAGTGCCAGCGTCCGCCGAAGTAGAGCACTGCGCCGGCAACCAGGCCGCCCACGATCGGCGTGACCAGGCGCTGCCAGGGCGGCAGGCCAGTAAAGATCTCCACGACTCCGCCGTGGCGTCCGCTGAAGGCAAAGACCATCAGGTCGAGCAGCTTGCGAAACAGAACCGATGACAGGCCCCCCAGCACACCGATCAGTCCGGCCCAGAAGAGCACCTGGTAGCGGTCCAGCGCTTGATAGGTCGAGGCCAGGCGGATTCGCAGGATAAAGAATTTCCAGATCCGCGGCGTAGACCACCAGTGGTTCAGTTTGGCGCGCAGTTTCGAGTCGCTCGAAGAGGGCATGCTTCGGTATCACCTGTAAAAAGGAAAAGATAAGACAATTATAGGTGGATAAGGGGCTTAAGCCAAGCCGTGGCGGTCAAAGGAGCGGCGGGAAGGGTTTGAGCTCTACTTGGCGCTGTGGGCTGAAGCAGGTTTTAAATTGTTTTTCAGAAATAATCCTGCAATCCCTGCCTTCCGTGTTCAAAGGGAACCAGTGCCGCCAGAGAGTCGTCTTCAGCGACGATTGGCGATGAACCATCTCCGGCAAGGAAGAGCTTTATGAACCGCTCGCGCGCGTCCTCGCCCAATTCAATGTCGGCCGCGGCGCGACCCCGCTCGATGGTCACCGATTTGGCCGGACTTACTGGGATGGTGACAAAAGGGTTGTGGTAGCTCACCGACGGTAGCTGGCGGCAGCTGGCATAACCGACCTGCAAGGCAAAGGCGCGACCATCGACCATTTTTAGCAATTGGGGATGAACCAGCAGTTTTCCGGAACCGTGGCCCTTGTTCCACAGCTCGTCATCTATGGACAGCGCCTTGAAGTTCTCGATCTTCCGGGTCACCGTTGCAGGTTCTCCGCGCAGAGTCAAGGTGCGGATATAACCGTTGGCGGTGATCTCCTCAAAAGGCTTAACCATAAACGGACTGTTGCGCCGCCGGCCAGCTTGAGCTTGATAACGGTTTTTAAAGACGAAGGAGCAATAGTTGACCGGCAGGCCGATGTTGTTGTCAAGACTGTGTTGCAGCACTTCTAGAGCGGCTAGCTCCGATTCGAGCACCGTCACCCGCTCTCCATGCAAAAAAGTGTAGCCACGGGCAGAAAGATGTTCAAAATTATGGGGGGTGAGGCGCATCTGGTGCAGGTTAAGGTGCATAACCCCGGCATCGCGCAGTTCGCTCAACATCCCTTTGAGGCGGGGCAGATCTTCGGGGATGGCGGG
>CAZKQY010000465.1:0-6641 GCA_964555005.1 uncultured Syntrophotalea sp.
TCGTTGGTGATAGTTTGTTGGTCCGCAACCGCATTCTATCTTCCCGGCTTTGCTGGGACAACGAGGTTTTTCTATTTTTTTGCTGGTGGATCAGGGGGTAAGCAGTGCTGCTAACAGCAGTTCGGGCAGTGAAAGAGGATTTTTAGCTGGCGATTAAATTAGCGCTGCAGTCTGGCAATGCTTGATGGCGTCGCAAAAAGTCCGCCCTGCGGCGTTAGGTTGTTTTTTCGGAATCCCGGCATACTTGTTTTCTGTAAGAGCGGTTTCTGTTGTCTGTGAGGGAGGAAAGGATGAGCGTTGGTCAAAAATAAAAATTATAATTATTTTATGGAAAGGCGATGTGCTTAGTATTGCATTATGTGAATATTGTGCAGGGACCAGGTAAAGACTGGCTCCGTTGGTAAAAAAGTCGAAGGGAGTGTGGTTGTGCGTAGTTGATTTTGTGCTTTTGCGAAGTAACAATCGCCGTTGTTGTCTCTTGATTTTCCTCGTTCATTTCTGTACGTTTCCGCCATGATTAAAACTACTGTTATCATTCTTGGTCTTGTTTGGGCTTCGTTGCTGCTGATCTCTTGGAATAGCACCGAAAATTCGCCTACCCGGGCCAATTCTGTTTCCTCCGTGCAGCGCGGTTTCTGAGCCTTTTCTGCGGCCCGTCTTCGTGGGTAGCTGCCTGTTTCCGCACCAAACTCCCCGATTTCCTGTTTTCCGGTTTTCCTTTGAAATATTTCTGAGCCGTCAGCCGCTAAAGCGGCGACCCTGCTTGGTGTTCCTGCGTCTGAATTCAGCGTCGATGGCGTTGAGGACCTGCCATTTGTTCAGGGACCAGAGGGGTGCTAATAATCGGTCGCGGGGTCCGTCGCCGGTTAAGCGGTGAATCAGGGTGTGCGGACAAAGTCGTTCCACCATGTCGACTACCAGGCTCACATAGTCTTCCTGCGAAAGGATGTCCAGCGCGCCCTTCTGATAGAGATCGCCCAGGCCGGTTCCTTTCAGCACGTGCAGTAGATGCAGCTTGATGCCGTCGACACCCAGTCGCGCCATCTCCTCGGCGCTGGCCAGAATTTGCTCACGATTTTCACCGGGCAGGCCAATAATCAGATGGACGCAGACTCGCAGGCCTCGTTCTTTGGCTTCCCGATAGGCCTCGAGAAATGTCGCATAGTCGTGGCCCCGGTGCAGTTTGCTCAGGGTTTGGTCGTGAATGCTCTGCAGGCCGAGTTCCAGCCAGAGATAGCTGCGTTGGTGGTATTCGGCCAGCAGGTCAAGGACCTCTGGCGGCAAGCAGTCGGGCCGGGTGCCGATCGCCAGGCCGACCACCCCTTCGACGTCAAGAGCCTCGTCATACAGGCTGCGCAGTCGGTCGACGGGAGCAAAGGTGTTGGAAAAAGGTTGAAAATAGGCCAGAAAGTGCTGCGCCTTGTATTTGCGTACCATCACCTCTTTCCCGGCTTCGATTTGCTCCGCTACCGGCAGGGATTCTTCGATGCCCACCGACCCCGAACCTCGCGGGTCACAGAAAAGACAACCGGGTTGGTCGCGGGTGGCGCCACGATTGGGGCAGGAAAAGCCGGCATCGATGGAGATCTTATGTACTCGGCTGCCGAATCGCTGCTTAAGGTGGCTGGAAAATAGATTATAGGCTTTAGTGTTCATGGCAGGGATTCTGCCACGGACCAGACGTTGCAGGCAAGGATGAAGCTTGGCGCTGGCCACCAGTTTATGTATGCTGAAAAAAAGCATGGGTCCGCGAAAAATAATAGGCTTTGGATGGACTTGACGTTTCCTCTCTGAACTCTTCTTGTTGACACCAGCTGAAAAAATTCGCAACATGCCCTGCAGTGACCTTTTAACCTTTGTCTGAACCTTCGGAAAAGACCGGGCCGTGTCAGTGTAGACGATGACTCAAAACAGAGTCTTTGCGGCGACCATGAGGTGTCACGCAAACGCCTTGGATAAAGCACACAGGGGATATGATAGATGAAAAACCGCATGCTTAAAAACTTTTTTGAAAACGCTTTATTTTTCCCTTTAAGCTTTCTTGTCCGACGTCTGCCGCGCAAAGGCGCCCTCTTTCTAGGGGCAAGGTTCGGTCGACTGTTAGGCTGGTTCATGTCATCCAAACGCCAGATTGCAATGGAAAATATGGGCGAGGCTTTTCCTGAATTTAGCGAGCCGGAGCTTCAGCAGCGGGTTGACGCCATGTTTGTTCATATCGGGAAAAGTGTCATAGAGATGCTTCGGCTCGATCTCTTCACGCAGGCGGATGTCGATGACATTTTTATTCCTGCTGGGCTGGAGAATCTTCAGGAGGCCTATGATTACAATCGCGGGGTCATTTTACTGAGCGGGCATGTCGGATTCTGGGAAGTGGGTACCTTTTTGCTTCCAAAGCTTGGATTTCCCGCCGATTTTGTTGCCAAGAAGATGAAAAATCCCCAGGCAGACAAATATATCACCCGGATGCGGGAAGCGGCCGGGGGACGTTGCATAGACAGCAAAAGTGGAGCGCGAAGAATTCTCCGTTCCCTTTCAGAAAATAAGGGGGTCGCAGTCTTGATAGATCAGCACCGCAGCCCAAAGGAAGGGGTAGCGGTGCCTTTTTTCGGTCGCCCGGCATCTACAACGCCTATCATCGCCCGACTTGCTATGAAATATCAGATTCCGGTGGTGCCGATCTTCTCTTACCGCCGCAGTGACGACCGTTACGATTGCCAGGCCCAGCCGATGTTATTTCTTAAGGATGAGCCTGAGTCCTCAGTGGAAGAGAACACCGCTATGCTGACCGCCATCATCGAAGAGGCTATTCGAAAAGATGTGACACAGTGGCTTTGGCTTCATCGGCGCTGGCGCTGCAAAAAATCAAAATAAAAGCATAACCTGTAGAAAGAGGCCGGTTTCCTTGGGGAAATCGGCTTCTTCTGTTTATTGCTCTGAGAACTGTCCTGTTTAGGCTTTGATTTTGTGGGTCCTGTGCAGGCTTGTTCCTGCTCTTGGCCAGCATTTGTCTCTGAATAGGATGTTGTATCGGTCCCCTTGTCGTAACGAAAAAAGGCCTCACGATTTCTCGTGAGGCCTTTTCATTATGGCTCCCTCTGCTGGGCTCGAACCAGCGACAATCTGATTAACAGTCAGATGCTCTACCAACTGAGCTAAGAGGGAATGATCTGTATTTTTCGAGCGAGTCTAGCGTTCTTTTAAACACTCTATTTTTTTAGGATGAACGCTAGGCTTGCCACCGTAAGTGAACTGAGTTTATACACTCTGAAAAAGAAGATGTCAAGCAGGAAAAAGAGTAAAAATGGACCGTTTCCCGGTCTTTGTCCGATACATCGAGAAAGTTTAATTGGTTGTTTGAATGCGGCCTGCAAGGTCCTCTCATAAATTGCATTCTGACCGCAAGTTACTATAATTCCAGATTTAGTGTTTACCAATCTACTGTACAAACTACAAGGTCGCGGGGGTGCACCCCTGCCCGACGCCCTACTCTTTTTACACGCCCAAAAAGAGTAGGCAGAAAAAGGCGCCCCAACTCCTTGCCCTGCGGGTTCCCTGCGCTGCGCAGACGTTTTGCGGGCGGGAAAAAACTCACTGCGCTCAAACATTTTCCCGCCTGATCGCAAAACGTACACTCCGCTCCGGCTGCGTCACAGGGGAGGGAAGGTTTTAGGTTTTAGTCCTGAGTCCTTTAACCCCCTGTGAGTGCCGCCAAACTGGTTTAAACAGAAAGAGCCATGGCGTCACTGTGACACCATGGCTCTTTCTGTTTCAGTGAAGCGGTTGGCCGTTTTAAGCCTTAGTTTCAGTCTTGCTTATCGCTTCATCCTTGATCCGATCCAGTAATTCGGCCAGTACCGGTTTGACATCTTCGCGCAGGGCACCGGCCACGATGATGAACAACAGATCGTCGCCGGGGTAGAGCTTTCCTTCGCAAGCTTCGGCCAGCACCTTGTAGATGCCCGGTTTCTTTTCGTATTCGCGGCACAGGGCTTCGACCCTGGCATGGTCGGGCGTGACCTCGACGGCGGTCACTTCGCTGTGATCGCCTCGGGACCAACCTCGCACGATACCGTTGTGAATCAGCACCATGCCGACGTTCTTAGCAAATTCCGGATCCTTTTTCAGTTCCGCCAGGGTTTGACTGATATTCACTTTAGATCTCCTTGTATCGACTCTATTGGCAAGGTTACTATTTCGTGTTCCTTCCAGTTAATGCCAGTTGTGTAGCCATCTGTCAAATAAAACTTGGTTTTTAGTCACCGCATTGCAGGCAGTCGGCGTCGTCCACGCATTCCAGATAGCGCTGAGATTGAATGGCTGCCATAGCGCCGTTGCCAGCGGCGACTATGGCTTGGCGAAAATAAGGGTCCTGCACATCGCCGGCGGCAAATACGCCACAGACACTGGTCTCGGTGCCGTTATGGGTGGTCAGGTAACCCCATTTGTCCATTTCCAGCTGGTCTTCGAACAGGCCGGTGTTGGGATGGTGGCCAATGGCGATGAACACACCGTCGCAGGTCATTTCATCTTCTTTGTCGGTCTTCAGGTTCTTAAGGGTCAGCCCCTGAAAGCCGGTCTTGGGGTCGCCATGCAGGGTCGTAACCACCGAGTCCCAACGAAATTTGATTTTGGGATGTTGCAGGGCGCGTTCGGCAAGGATCGGTCCGGCCCGCAGTTCGTCGCGGCGGTGGATGACCGTGACTTTGGTGGCGAAGCGGGCCAGAAACAGGGCGTCTTCCATGGCGGTGTCGCCACCACCAACGACAGCCACCTCCTTGTCTCGATAGAAAAAGCCGTCGCAGGTGGCGCAGACCGATACCCCGCGGCCGTAGAGCTCCTTTTCATTGTCCAGGCCGAGCATGCGCGGCGAGGCCCCGGTGCAGATGATCAATGACCGGCAGCGGTAGGATTGATCGTCGACCCAGACGGTAAAAGGCTGAGAGTTTAGTTCGATCTTGGTTACTTCGCCATCCACCAGTTTGGTGCCGAAATGCAGCGCCTGGTCGCGCATTTTTTCCATAAGCTCCGGGCCGTCAACGCCTTTGGGAAAGCCGGGAAAGTTTTCTACTAAAGTGGTGCCGGTGAGTTGGCCGCCCGGTTGAATGCCGGAAATTAAAAGTGGACAGCAGTTGCTGCGAGAGGCGTAGATGGCCGCCGTGTAGCCGGCCGGTCCGGAACCGAGAATGATTTGATCGTGAACCCCGTTTTTTTCAGGCATGGTTTCCCTCCTCGTATTGTTCAGCGGCATCGATATTGTTCTTTATTGCCGGCCAAGGACCTATGTGGTGGTTATCGGTGGTTCGGCATCTCGTTCTGAGCGACGATCTTGACAAAACAGTCGGGACAGCTTCGGCGCACTTTTTCAACCCGGCGGGACTCGTCCCCTTGCTGCGAGTAGAGCAATTCTCGTTCGTATTCTCCAAGCAGGCGGCTTATTGTGGCGCAGTCAGCAGCGTCAAGGGGTCGAATGACCACTTGCGCACCCTTGGCCAGGCGTCTCTGCAGAACCGCCTTGGTGAGGCCCATGGCCTCATCGAGATGGCAGTAGACGGTGCCGCCGGTCATGCCCGAACAGAGCCAGGGGCCGGGGTCGCCAAGCACCACGGCCGTGCCGTCGGTCATGTATTCGAAAGTGAAGCCCTTGAGATTGGCCCGGCCGGCGATATTCCCCGCCTGGTCATCGATGGGTTGGTGGATGTGGCCGCCCAGAACCACCTCTGCCCCCGAAAGGCGAATGCAGGCCCGACTGTCTGTGTCTCCCTGAATGAGGAACAGGCCGCCGGTGGCACCGTAGGCCAGGCCCTTGCCAACCGCGCCACCGACCCGTTGCCCCTGGCGGTTTTCTCCTTTGAGGATCACGATTTTGCCTCCTGAGGCTCCTTTGCCGACACCGTCCTGAGCGGCGCCCTCGACCCGATAGTTGATGCGGGGGATATTGAAGGCCGCCAGGCCGTTGCCGGGAATGGCTCGCCGTCGAAATTGCAGAAGAACCCGTTTTTTCGTTGGCCAGCGTCCTTCAAGTTCGCCACGGGTCATGGTACCGGCCAGGTAGGTGCCGATGGCCCGGTCGCTGCTCGAGGCACTGTCATCCTCGTAGCGGACGCGATCCTCGGGGCCGTCAAAGGCTTCGGTGACCAGGCTCGAAATGAGCGATGTCAGGTAGTTGAGAGGCTTGCGAATGATGCGTACATCGCCCACCGAACGGGGCTCCTGACTCATTTCGACCGGAGCCAGCAGCTCCTTTAGATCGAGACAGTCGTGACCTCGCTGTTGTTCGAGAAGTTCGGCCTTGCCGACCAGGTCCTGGGTGCGCCGAAAGCCGAGCCGGGCGGTGAGCAAGCGAATCTCCTCGCCGAGGGCGCGGAAAAAGGTGGTTTCGTAGATGATGCCGTTTTCCAGTACTCGGGGTACAAAACGCTTCAAGCCTTGGGCTTGCGCTTCTTCCAGGGTTTCCATCTGGGTGGCGATGCCGACGTGGCAGGTTCCGAGATGGCAGGCCCGGCAGGCGGTGCAGCCTATGACCACCATCGGCAGGGTGCCGAAACCGACTCGGTTGGCGCCCAGCAGCAGCATCTTGACCACATCCCGACCGCTGTGCATGCCGCCATCGACCCAGATCTCCACCTTGTGTCGCAAGCCGG
>CAZKQY010000466.1:0-2606 GCA_964555005.1 uncultured Syntrophotalea sp.
TTACAGGTTACAGGTTACAGGTTACAGGTTACAGGTTACAGGTTACAGGTTACAGGTTACAGGTTGCAGGTTTTACTCGCCCCTAGCCCTCAGACCTCAGTCCTCAGTCCTCAGTCCTCAGTCCTCAGTCCCCCGCCAACTTCTTTTTCAAAAGTTCATTGAGAGCACCCGGATTAGCCTTGCCTTTACTGGCTTTCATGATCTGGCCGACGAAGAAGCTGAGCAATTTTTCCTTACCGCCCCGGTACTCTGCAACCTGCTCGGGATTGGCGGCAATCACTTCGTCAACCAGGGGTTCGATGGCACTCAGATCAGAAACTTGCGTGAGCCCCTGCTCCTTGATAATGGTATCGGCATCCTTGCCCGATTGCCACATGGCTTCGAAGACCTTTTTGGCGATTTTGCCGGAGATGGTCTTGTCGTCGATGCGTTTTAGCATGCCGGCCAGCAGTTGCGGTGTCACCGGGCAGTCATCGATGGATAAATTATTGTCATTCAAGGCGCGCAGGACTTCGCCCATCACCCAGTTGGAGCAGAGCTTGCCGTTACCGTGCAGTTTGACCAGGGCATCGTAATAGTTGGCGTTGGCGCGGTCGGTGGCCAGCACCTCAGCGTCGTAAAGGGGAATCTCGTACTCTTTGACAAACCGCTCTATCTTGGCGGCGGGTAGTTCCGGCAACTCGCGGCGGGCTTGTTCCACCCACTCTTCGGAGACTATCAAGGGCACCAGATCGGGGTCGGGAAAATAGCGATAGTCGTGGGCTTCTTCTTTACTGCGCATGGAGCGAGAGGTGCCGTTGTCGGTGTCAAACAGGCGGGTTTCTTGAACGACGCGCCCGCCTTCTTGCAGAATGTCGGCCTGCCGTTCGACCTCGTAGTCGATGGCCTGCTTAATGAAGCGAAAGGAGTTGATGTTTTTTAGCTCGGCGCGGGTGCCTAATTCCTTCTGTCCCCAGGGGCGGATGGAGACGTTGGCATCGCAACGGAAGGAACCTTCTTCCAGGTTGCCGTCGCAGACCCCGAGGTAGACTATGATCTGATGGAGCTTTTTCAAATAAGCGATGGCTTCGTCGGAAGAGCTCATGTCCGGCTCCGAGACGATCTCCATCAGCGGGGTGCAGGCCCGGTTGAGGTCGACCCGCGAGCCCGCATCGCTGTCGTGCAGCAATTTGCCGGCATCCTCTTCCATGTGAATGCGGGTGATGCCGATGGTTTTTTTACCATTTTCGGTGTCGATTTCCAAGCGGCCATGCTCACAGATCGGCAGCTCGAACTGGGAAATCTGGTAGCCCTTGGGCAGATCGGGATAAAAGTAATTCTTGCGGGCGAAGATCGACCGTGGGGCGATAGTGCATTCGGTGGCCAGGCCGGTTCGAACCGCGTATTCGACCACTTTTTTGTTTAGCACCGGCAGGGCGCCGGGCAGGCCCAGGCAGACCGGACAGGTCTGGGAGTTGGGCTGGTTGCCAAAGGTGGTGGAGCAGTTGCAAAAGATTTTGGTATTGGTGGTCAGCTGGGCATGGACTTCCAGCCCGATGACGACTTCATATTTAGAGAGCATGGTTCAATCCTTCCGATTCGGAAAGCCGTACCTTCCCAGCGGGAAGTGCATGGGAACTGATTAAATAGAGTAATTGCACCTGATAGTTTTCCTTACAGGGGCGCCTGTTGCTGATGCCAGTCGCCGGCCTGTTCAAAGGCGTAGGCGGTGCGAAGCAGGGTCTCTTCATCGAAGGGACGGCCAATGAGCTGCAGTCCGATGGGTAGGCCCTTTTGAGAAAAGCCGCAGGGCAGGCTCAGGCCGCAGGTGCCGGCCAGATTGGTCGGAATGGTGAAGATGTCCGATAGATACATCTGCAGCGGATCGGCGGTTTTCTCGCCGATGTGAAAGGCCGGAGTTGGTGCCACCGGGGTCAGAATGACGTCGACCTGGTTGAAGGCGTCAAGAAAATCCTGCCGGATCAGGGTGCGCACCTTCTGCGCCTTGAGATAGTAGGCGTCGTAGTAGCCCGAGGAGAGGGCGTAGGTGCCGAGCATGATGCGACGTTTGACTTCGGGACCGAAACCGGCCGCACGACTCTGCATATACATATCGATGAGGCCCCGGTCATTATCCACCCGCTGACCGTAGCGCACACCGTCGTAGCGGGCCAGGTTGCTTGAAGCTTCGGCGGTGGCGATGAGGTAGTAGCAGGCGACAGCGTAATCGGTATGGGGCAGGGAGACTTCCACCGGTTCGGCACCGAGTTCGCGCAAGGTATAAACGGCCTTTTCGACGGCCTGCTTCACATCAGGATCGAGACCTTCGATGAAGTATTCTTTCGGCAGACCGATTTTCAGACCTTTGACGCCATCTTTAAGGGTTGCCCGGTAGTCCGGCACTGGCAGGTCTACGGAGGTTGAGTCGGCCGGATCGTAGCCGGCCACTGCCCCGAGGAGCATGGCGCAGTCTTCTACGTCCCGGGTAATGGGGCCAACTTGGTCGAGGGACGAGGCGTAGGCGATTACTCCGTAGCGGGAGACCCGGCCGTAGGTCGGTTTAAGCCCGACCACGCCGCAGTGCGACGCCGGTTGACGAATTGAGCCGCCGGTGTCCGTGCCCAGGG
>CAZKQY010000467.1:0-1870 GCA_964555005.1 uncultured Syntrophotalea sp.
ACCTAAAACCAAGTTGGTGAACGCAGATAAAGGCGGATGAACGCAGATGAAATCCTTAATTCCTTTTGGTTTGTCCATAACCCAAGCTTAGCCGAGGTTGTCTTCGTTAAACTCTGGTCGTTTCCCATATGAAAACTGCGCTGCATCCATCATGGTTCTTGATTGAGAAGTCTAATCATCCTCTCCTTCAGTGGCCATGCCATATTTGGCCAGCCGATAGCGAATGGAACGAAAAGAGATGCAAAGCAATTCGGCCGCTTTTTTCCGCACGCCACCACAACGCTCCAAAGCCTTGAGCAGAATATCCTGCTCAATGGAACCGAGGTAAGCGTCGAGGTCGAGGCCCTGTTCCGGAAGCTTGTCCATGCCGCCTGAGGTCTTGAGTGTGGTGCTGCCGATGTGCTGGGGCAGACTATCCTCAGCCAACTCGCCGTCGTTACCCAACACCACACAGCGTTCGATGGTATTTTCCAGTTCGCGGATGTTGCCGGGCCAATGATAGTCTAACAAGCGACGCATGACGGATTCGGAAGCCTTGAGCTGATCGTCACCGGTCAATTTGTGCAAGAAGTGCTCAACCAGCAGGGGAATATCCTCCCGGCGCTCTTTAAGGGCCGGCAGATCGACATGGATGACGTTGAGGCGATAGTAGAGGTCCTCGCGAAATATTTCCTCCGCGACCCTGTTCTCCAGGTTCTTATTGGTAGCCGCCACCAGCCGTACATCGACCTTGATATCTTTGGTGCCACCGACCCGGCGGAACTCGTGTTCCTGCAGTACCCGTAGCAGCTTGACCTGCATCATGGTCGGCAATTCGGCGATCTCGTCAAGGAATACAGTACCACCGTCGGCGACTTCAAACAGACCGGCCTTTTGCTGGGTAGCCCCGGTGAAAGAACCCTTTTCATGGCCAAACAGCTCGCTTTCCAGCAGATTCTCCGGAATGGCACCGCAATTGATGGCCACAAAGGCCTGGTCTTTGCGGCGGCTGTTATAGTGAATGGCTTTGGCGACCAACTCCTTGCCGGTACCGCTCTCCCCGGTGATCAGCACATTGGCCTTGCTGTCGGCAACCTTTTCTATGAAATGATAAACCTGCTGCATGGCCCGGCTTTTGCCGATGAGATTGTCGAAGGAATAGCGCTGGCCGAGCTCTTTTTTCAACTCCAGGTTTTCCCGGCGCAGTTCCTTGCGTTCCAGGGCATTTTTGACGATCAGGCGGATTTCTTCGTTATTAAAGGGCTTGGTGATGTAGTCGTAAGCACCCTTTTTCATCGCATCCACCGCCTGCTGGGCAGTGGAAAAGGCGGTAACCATGATGATGGCGGTATCGGGGCAAGACTCGATGATATAGTCCAGCACGCCAAAACCGTCGAGGCGCGGCATCTTGATATCGCTGATGACCAGATCGTAAGAGTGCTCTTTCAAGCGAGCCACGGCCTGAGCCCCATCGAAAGCCGCATCGACCGCATAGCCTTCGCGATGGAGCATGATACTGAGGAACTCCCGCATACTCTCTTCGTCATCGACGACCAGTATTTTGTATTTTTCTTTGCTCAAAACGGCTCCCTGCTATTTCCGTAAAGCATAAAAATTTTACAGCAAGCTAAAACAATCAGGTTTTTCTGTTGGTTCAGGTTGCTGCTCATTCACGGCCAAAAAATTTAACCACAGAGGTTACAGAGGAACTCTTTAGAATCATAAGACTTCATGATTAGTCCTGATTCTCAGCTAATCAGGGAAAACTGTTGCATATGCGCTTTTGGTTTTAAAACCCAACAGCACCTGCGATCACTGTTGGGAAGAAACTCGGTCCGATAGTTTGTGCAGCCACCTTTCGAAAAAGGGGCCGCCCAAAGAAACCGCTGCC
>CAZKQY010000468.1:0-3907 GCA_964555005.1 uncultured Syntrophotalea sp.
GCCAGCCGCTCGATCACCGGCACCACCCGTTCCAGTTCTGTAACAAGATCGACGATCGACGCGCCGGGACGAGTACTTTCACCACCGACATCGATAAGGTCCGCCCCTTCCGCCGCCAAGCGAACCCCCTGACGCAGCGCATCATCCAGAACGACTTGGCGACTGCCCGCATAAAAAGAATCAGGAGTGACGTTCAAAACCCCCATGATCAAAGGTCGATCAAGAACCAGGGTGCAACGACGACCAACCAGCTGGACAGGCATTGGCGATCCCATGACTAACTGATGAGTCAGCTCGGCAGCCAAAATCGGGTTCAGTGGCTCATAACAAGCCAGGGATTTAAAGGTGGTACTCGAGCCAATCAAGGCTAAACAACAGCAGTCGGCTGCGGAACCATGGCTTTTCACCAAAGCGACGCCGCCTAGTTTAGGCAGGATTTCTGCCAGCAACTCAGCCTCGGCGGCTGGCAGATTCGAAACAACCACCAGGCGGGGACACACCCCAGAAAGCTGAGCCTGCGCCTCAACAACAGAAAACCCAGCATCCACCAACCGGCGGCACAATTCATCAACACCAAAGCTAGCAAACGATTGAATAGAAACAGCCAATTAGACCTCAGGTGGCACGCTGTCAACGTCCGTCGGGCTATCAGCCACCTCAATCACATCGGCCACCACCTCTTTTACTTCCCGCTCGCCGGTAACCAGATAGCGGACTTCAGCAGCGTCCAAGGTTTCCTTCTCAAGCAAGGCTTCCGCTACACGGGTCAGGCCATCTTTATGCGCAGTCAGAATCACCCGGGTCCGTTCGTAAGCTTCCTGAACAATACGGCGAATCTCTCCATCAATCTCCACGGCCATCGATTCACTGTAATTTTTCATATGGCCCAGATCGCGCCCCAAGAAGACCTCGCCCTCTTTTTCCCCATAGGCCAAAGGACCTACCTTGTCGCTCATCCCCCACTCGCAGACCATTTTACGGGCGATACCGGTAACTCGTTCGATATCGTTACTGGCGCCGCTAGTAATCTCGTTAAACACCACCTCCTCAGCCACCCGGCCACCAAGCATGGTACAAATGATCGTTTCCAAACCACTGCGCGACTCGTTGTACTTCTCTTCAGAGGGCAGATACATGGTCACGCCAAGAGCCCGACCTCGGGGTATGATGGTCACTTTATGCACCGGATCGGCATCCGGTAAATAAAAGGCCACTACCGCATGACCAGCCTCATGGTAGGCGGTCACAATCTTTTCTTTTTCGGTGATAACCATTGAACGGCGCTCCGCTCCCATCATCACCTTGTCCTTGGCCGACTCCAGGTCTTCCATCTCGACCTGATCCTTGTTAGCCCGTGCTGCCAACAGCGCAGCCTCATTGATCAAGTTAGCCAAATCAGCACCGGAAAAACCAGGGGTTCCCTTGGCCACGATATCCATATTGACATCCTCGGACAGGGGCACCTTGCGGGAATGGACCTTGAGAATCTTGGAACGTCCCTTGATGTCCGGACGGGGCACCACAACCTGGCGATCAAAACGACCTGGACGCAGCAACGCCGGATCAAGAACGTCGGGCCGGTTGGTAGCCGAGATCAGGATAACCCCCTCATTGGACTCAAAACCGTCCATCTCCACCAGGAGTTGATTAAGGGTCTGCTCCCGCTCGTCATGACCACCGCCGAGACCGGCACCACGGTGGCGGCCAACCGCATCGATTTCGTCAATAAAGATAATGCAGGGAGCATTTTTCTTGCCCTGCAGAAATAAGTCTCTTACGCGACTGGCCCCGACGCCAACAAACATCTCAACAAAATCGGATCCGGAGATAGTAAAGAACGGCACATCGGCTTCCCCGGCAATAGCTCGAGCCAGCAAAGTTTTACCGGTACCGGGAGGACCGATCAGCAACACCCCCTTGGGAATCCGGCCGCCGAGGCGAGAAAATTTCTTGGGATCCCGCAGATAAGAGACGATTTCTTCCAGTTCATCCTTGGCTTCGTCGACGCCGGCCACATCCTTGAAGGTCACCTGAGCGCCGGTATCAGTCATGAGTTTGGCGCGACTCTTGCCAAAGCTCATCGCCTTGCCGCCACCGGACTGCATTTGACGAATGAAGAAAATCCACACCCCGATGAGCAGCAAAATCGGCCCCCAGGAAACCAGCATGGTCATCCAGAAGTTGCCGTCTTCTTCGGCCTTGGCCTCGATGACAACCCCTTTGGAGCGCAGTTCCTGCACCAATCCCGGATCGTTCGGAGCAAAAGTAATAAAGGTGCTTTCGTTCTGATAAACCCCTTCAATATTTTGTCCCTGCAGAGTCACGCTGCGGACATCTCCCGCATCAACTGCGATCAAAAAATCACTATAGGCCAAAGATGGCTGTTGTTGTTGACGGTTGGCCATGATGTTATACATCATGACCATAACCAACAAAATAACCAACCAGAGTGCCAGGTTTTTATGAAGCTGGTTCACAATACCCCCTAAAAATCGTTATAACGACGACTGCGTACAGCCGTACGGCATGGCCTAGGGCCGCTGAAACAATACCGAAATTTATCATACCGAGGCCCATTGCACAAGAGGCATCTCGGACATCAACAAGCCTGCAGAACCACCCTCAGCACCAGGCCTTTTTCCGCAGCACAAGACCATTGCCGACAGCGGGCCAAGCCCGCCAACCACAGGATCTGGCCCCCTTCGACAAGGGGCACACTCGCGCGCGTCTCCTTATCAATTCTAGAATCGATAAAAAACTTTTTAAGTTTGCGACTGCCGAAAGCCCCCTGCGGATGAAAACGGTCGCCGGGACAAAAAGAACGTACCAGCAAGGGAAAGGGCACCGCCTGCGCCGGGAACTCCACCACCGTAGCACTTTCTCCCTGCGGCAAAGCCTCCAGACTGAACAGGAGCCGCCGCCCATCGGGCAGTCGCACTTCCCCCGGTCCGCGCACCTCAATAGCAAAAGGTACCGCCGGCAGCGGCGGGCAAGCACGCAACCAGAGCCGTTCATAACGTCGCCCGACCCAAGCAGCGGGTAGATGCGCCTCGGCCTGAGGGGTAGCTCCCTGAAGGAGCCCTTCCAGAGCTTGAAGGTGTACGGCACCGATGCCGCGCAAATCACCCCGCACTTCCTGCAGGGCCTGACGCAGAACCCGTGCCCGCAAAGCGGGATGGAGTTCCAGCAGGGCCAACCGGTCGAGCCACAACTCCCCGGCATCCAGGGTTCGAAGCGTAGCGAGAGTTCGTTGCACCTCCTGCCGCCAAAACCCTTCCTCCAAAGCGATACGTTGACTCAGAGCCGCCAGATTCTCTTCCAAACGCGGATTGAGTTCTGTCAACTCCGGCAACAGGCGGTGGCGAAACCGATTGCGGGTATAGTAAAGGTCCTCGTTGCTGGAGTCCTGCACAAAAGCCTGATCAATGGCAGCCAGATAAGCCTCGACCTGTTTTCGGGAAAAATTCAGCAAAGGGCGAATAATAGAACCATTAAGGGGCCGCATGGCCGCCAGACCGGTCAAGCCACTGCCTCGCACGAGTCGCATCAACAAGGTTTCCGCCTGATCACCCCGATGATGACCAAGGGCGATAAAGCGACAGCCCAAATCGGCAGCGGTACGCTGCAGAAACTCCCGGCGCAGTTCATGTCCCGCCTCTTCCAGTCCTTGTCCCCGCTCCCGAGCCACCTGTGGCAGATCGACACGTTCAACAGTCAAAGGAACCCGCCATTCGCTACAGAGTTGCTGAACAAAATCGGCATCCCGACCGCTCTCGACACGAATACCATGATCAAGATGAGCCCCTCGAATCTGTAAGGAAAAAAGTGGTGCCGTTTGCAACAAAAGGCGAAACAGAGCCACCGAGTCGCCACCGCCGGACAGGGCAACCAGTACTCCAACCCCCTT
>CAZKQY010000469.1:0-6762 GCA_964555005.1 uncultured Syntrophotalea sp.
GTCTGCCCCCTGCTGTTCGGCCCGTATCGCTTCACCAAGAGAATGGGTAGAGCATCCGATCAGAGCCTGGTCGCCCAGAATATTTCTGGCCTTGGGCACCGAAGCGTCCCCTTGACCAAGGTGCACACCGTCAGCCTGACAAATTAAAGCCAATTGGGGATCATCATTAACGATGAAAGTGGCCTGATAGTTACGGCACAAATCCCGCAGGCGGCAAGCCATGACCTGCTGGCCATTTTGATCTTCATTTTTATGCCGATATTGCACAATTCCAACACCGTTTTGCAGAGCAACATTAACCCGCTCAAGCAGATCTGCCCTGGGGTCCGTTATGAGATATATGCCGGAAATATTTTTATTCACCAGATACCTTCCCACGGGATACAAACCTCCCAGCTAAATAAACTATTCAACCCTTTCCGGGCAGACAGTATCCACAGCAATATACGGCGAAGGCCAAGAAAAAGCTCCCCGCTCCGCAGCGAGCTGCATCACACGGGGCACATCAATGGTAAATGGGCCATCAAGATCAAGCCATACCTTGACCTTATCGCCCTGGCGGAAAGCAAACTCCCGCTCCCCATCCAGAGTTACGATGCCGTTGGGCATACTTACAGAGACACCTTCCTGTGGGCGAAGAATGTGCAGTGACTCTATTCCGACGGGCAAGATCAATCCCGGAGCGATGGGGGCGCAAACCGTCAACATACCCTGCCCCGGGGGACAAAGAACCAAGTGCAACCCCTGGCCGCTCTCGCGGGAAATGGGATTAGTCAGTCCGGCGACCGAAGAAAGTCCGATAGCGTCGGCTTCAGCATAGGTAACAAAAATCTGCTTGACCTTTTCCGGTTTCCACATAGCCCGGGCCCCAACCCACATGTCATCGGTCAGACACAAATCGACCAGGGACAAATCCTGGTGCTGGCCGTTGATCTGCACTCTCAACACCTTGTTGCGCCGAGTGACCTCACAGGCAGAAACCGCACCTCGCACAACCATGCCTGTCGCCATGCCAACCACGGTCGCCTCCTGATAATGCGGAAAAGCATTATTGGTGCCGGTAGAGAGAGCGACCATGGGAATATCACCACAGTTCTTCGCCACCAGCCGGTGGGTTCCATCCCCCCCCAGCACAATAATGACTCGCACTCCCATAGCAACCATCAAATCGACAGCCCGCAGAGTATCAATAGCTTTCCCTTCCGCTGGCATATCGAGAAATTCAATTTCGGGCCAATCCTCCCCGTAAACCGTGATCCCATGCTCCCGGCTACGTAATAAGCCACCGGCGATTCCCGAATAGTCGGGAATCATACAAACTTTTTTTACCCCGGTGACCCCCAGCCCCAGACACACCCTGCGAACAATACTGGTCTTTTCAGCGATAGTAGTTCCCGAAGCGGCAGTGACCAACTGCCGGATATCACGCCCCGAAGCCGGGTTGGCAATAATACCTACAGTCATTACGTCTACGGACCTGTTGCTCATCACTCAATTCTCCTTACCTGCTGTCGTCGATAACCGATGAGGCAAACACCTCAAACCGCCTCCTGGTCTAGAAAAGTCCGGTCCCAGTCCTTGAACACCGGGTCGTAACCGGCTTTTATGAGCATGGCACAGACCTGTTCGACGTCGCGGTCATCGTCGATCGCGAACTGTTCATCTCCCCCATTCTCACCCTGCCCATATCCCCCCGGTGCGGTGCTGGAACCAGCGCTCAGCTGGGTGATACCCAGCGGCAACAAATGATCGCGGAAGCAAGCGCTTTCGCGGGTCGACAGCACCAAACCGGCATCGGGAATCAATAGACTCAAAGCACAAAGCAATTGCACCAGAGCCCGGTCGGAAACTGGCGCCAAAGCCTCGAAGCCTCCGCCTGCCGGCCGCAAACGCGGGAAGGACACATTCACCCGACTGCGCCACCAGGTGCGAACCAGATGCCGGGCATGCATACCGACAAAAAACCCTTCGATGCGCCAATCGGTTAGCCCCAACAACGCCCCCACACCGATGGAACGAAGCCCTGCCGCGCCACCACGATCCGGCGTAGTCAGCCGCCAATCAAAATCTTTTTTTCGCCCATACGGGTGCAATTCACCGTACAGACGCCGATCGTAGGTCTCCTGATAGACCGTCAGGTTATCCACTCCAGCAGCTACCATCTGCCGGTAACCGGTTTCATCCATAGGATAGACTTCAATACTGATGGAAGAAAACAGAGGACGGATATGCCGCACCACCGCCGCAAGATAGTCGTTATCTACCGAACGAGGCGCTTCGCCGGTCAACAATTGTATATGGCGAAACCCGCGCTGGCGCAAAATACGCGCCTCAGCTTCGATCTCGGCAAGGGTCAAGGTGCGTCGAGCCACCTTATTGCCAGCATTAAAACCGCAATACAAGCAGCCGTTGGTGCATTCGTTGGAAATATACAGGGGCGCGAAGAGTTGGATAGTGTTGCCGAAACGCTGCTGGGTCAAACGATGAGCCTTGTACGCTATCCGTTCCAGAAAAGGGATGGCCGCTGGTGACAGCAATGCCATAAATTCAGCACTGCGCAGATGTTCCGCAGCCAAAGCCCGTTCCACATCAGTGTCACGACAGGCAGCGATCCGGTCGGCAATTTCCGTACGATTGTAGCTGTTGAATTCGGTCAAAAAACTCACAGTTCCTCCCTCAAAAATCCGGTCAACGGACTGGAGGCATCGGCCTGCTGACGAACCGCACCCAAACCCGCCAGATAAGCCTCGCGACCGGCCTCCACTCCCTTAGCGAAAGCCGCGGCCATTCGGGCCGGGTCGCCAGAGACAGCCAGCGCGGTATTGACCAGCACCGCATCAGCGCCCATCTCCATCGCTTCAGCGGCATGGGACGGCGCGCCAAGACCGGCGTCAACCACCACCGGTACAATGGCTTGCTCAATGATAATGGCGATGCTGTCCCGAGTGCGCAGCCCCTTGTTGGTGCCAATCGGCGCCCCCAACGGCATGACCGCGGCGGTACCGACCTCCTGCAGACGCTTGGCCAGTACCGGATCGGCATTGATGTAAGGCAACACCACGAAGCCTTCCTTAACCAGAATCTCCGCTGCCTTGAGGGTCTCGATGGGATCAGGCAGCAGATAGTAAGGGTCTGGGGTCACTTCCAACTTGATCCAGGGTTCGCAGCCGGCAGCCCGCGCCAACCGCGCCAGACGTACCGCTTCTTCGGCGTCTCGAGCACCGCTGGTGTTAGGCAGCAGCAGGTACTTGTTTCGATCGATATGAGCTAGCAAATCATCTTCGGGGCGGTCGATATCGACCCGCCGCAAAGCAACAGTGACGATCTCGCTACCCGATGCTTGCAGGGCTGCAGCCATCAGCAAATGGGAAGCAAACTTACCAGTGCCCACCATCAGACGAGAAGAAAAGGAACGTCCGGCGATTATCAGATTATCCATGGAATCCTCGATATCTTTAAATATGCAATCTGCTCAACCGCCGCCGACAAAACGGACAATCTCCAGCTGGTCATTTCGATTCAACTCGGTAGCGTCAAAACAAGCGAGCGGCACAATGTTCCCGTTCAGCTCGATGGCCACCTTAAACGGATCGAAATCGAGATGGTTCAGCAGATCAAGAATCGTTATCGGAAGGGCCAGCACCAGAGACTTGCCGTTAACGGTCAACTGGGACATAAAACCTCCGTCAGCTTTTTTTATCGCCGGATGCGCCAGCGCGCAGGCTGCGAGTAATTTTCATCGAACAGAAATCAGGACCGCACATGGTGCAGTACTGTTCTTTATCTTCGGCATCGTCCGGCAACAGCGCTTTGCGAATCCCCATCGCCCGTTCCGGGTCCAGCCCCAGGGCGAACTGGTCCTGCCAACGAAATTCGTAGCGGGCCTTTGACAGGGCGTTATCCCGCGCCTGGGCTCCGGGGTGGCCCTTGGCCAGGTCTGCCGCATGGGCGGCGATCTTATGCGCCACAATCCCTTCCCGCACATCGTTTTTATCCGGCAGTCCCAGATGTTCCTTGGGGGTGACATAACAGAGCATGGCTGTACCGCACCAAGCCATCATGGCGCCACCGATGGCTGAAGTAATATGGTCGTAGCCGGGAGCGATGTCGGTCACCAGGGGACCGAGGGTGTAAAAGGGCGCCTCGTGACAATACTTGAGCTGTAACTCCATATTCTCTTGAATCAGATGCAAAGGCACATGGCCAGGCCCTTCAATCATCACCTGGACATCGTGACGCCAGGCTATTTCCGTCAACTCACCAAGGGTCTTCAGTTCGGCAATCTGTGCTTCATCATTGGCATCAAAGATCGAACCCGGGCGCAGACCGTCCCCCAGAGAAAAGGTCACATCGTAGGCCTTGGCGATCTCGCAGATATCTTCAAAGTGGGTAAACAGGAAACTTTCCTGACCATGGGCCTGACACCATTTGGTCATGATCGAGCCCCCTCGGGAAACAATCCCGGTAAGGCGACGCTGGGCGGCCTCCAGTAAATTGGCCCGCACACCGGCATGAATAGTGAAATAATCGACTCCCTGCTCGGCCTGCTCGATAAGGGTATCACGAAAGATCTCCCAACTCAGGTCTTCGGCCTTGCCCTGGACCTTTTCCAGAGCCTGGTAGAGGGGCACGGTCCCAATAGGTACCGGACTGTTGCGTATAATCCATTCGCGGGTTTCGTGAATATCATCCCCGGTAGAAAGATCCATGACCGTATCTCCCCCCCAGCGAATGGCCCAGATCATCTTTTCCACTTCTTCGTCGATGGAAGAAGACAGGGCGGAGTTGCCGATATTGGCGTTGATCTTGACTAGAAAGTTACGACCGATGATCATCGGCTCGCTTTCGGGATGGTTGATGTTGCAGGGAATCACCGCCCGACCGGCAGCCACCTCTTCGCGTACAAACTCGGCGGTTATGGTCTTAGGGATTTTGGCCCCACGGCCATCCCCCGGATGCTGCTTTCGCAGCAATTCAGGCAGGCTTTCACGGCGCTGGTTTTCCCGAATGGCAATATATTCCATTTCCGGGGTAATAATTCCCTGGCGGGCATAGTGCATTTGCGTGACGTTACGCCCACTGCTGGCCCGGCGAGGCAATGGCGGGTGAGGAAAGTATTGGCCGCCGGCGACTCGTTGCACCAGCCGTTGCCGGCCATATTCCGAGCTCAATCCCTGCAGCTCCTCGCTATCACCGCGTTCTTCGATCCAACCTTTCCGCATATGCGAAAGTCCGGTATTGATATCGACTGAGCCTCCCGGATCGGTAAAAGGACCCGATGTATCGTACAGATAAATCTTCAACAATTCGCCGGCCGCATCATCCGACGCACCTTGCTTCTGCACAATCTCCTTCATCGGCACGCGAATATCAGGACGAGAACCGGTTACATATACCTTGCGCGTGCCAATTTTTGTGGCATCTCCAGATGTCGGCATAAACTCTCCTCTCGTCGAACCATGAAACCTTTTCATCATATATCCCCAAAGTATTCTTCCGACCAGTAGCGGAATATGCTCAAAAAATCCAGGCGGCTCTGTTCTTTTGCACGTACCACCACCACAAAAATACAGTTTTCGCTTTCACAACTTCCCCTTTATATAATGTTAAGCAAAATTCGGGCCGGTGCTCTTTTCCACCATAAATGGGAACTGTTACCTCCACCGACAGGCCAAAAACCGGCTTTTCAGAGAACAAAGTATAGCTTATCAGCAGGCCTCAAACTGTTTCGATATCGCCCAAATGTTCAATTTATTTCATTATGATACAAGTGTCGCTTGCCCTTACAGGTACGCCTGGACGTGGACACACAGCAAATAGGAAGAAAATCCAACTTCAGGTTCGGAGGAAAAATCATCGCACACGACCAGACAACAAAAAAATGGCTGTTACGGCGAGATGCCGGACAGCCATTTTTCAAAATCTTAATCAACCGCATCGCCTGCTTGCAAGTAGAGACAAGCAGAACATCACCGCCTAACCTCCTAGCCAGACAAAACCTGTCTAATCAGCGCTTATTAGGCGGAACTATAGAGTATTTGTCCATCTTGCGATACATAGTCGCGCGACTGATACCTATTTCTTTAACGGCCTTGGAAACGTGCCACTTCTGGTTCTCCAAGGCATCGAGAATCACCTGCCGTTCCGCCAATTCCATGGCGGTTAATCCTGCGACATTTTCTGCAGTTACAAGAGACCGTTCAGTCTCGACATTATTGTGTGACGAAACATCAGTAAACTGGCCTGAGGAAAAAGCCGTCAGCGCGGAAGTGTCCGCCTCTAAGGATCCATCTACGTCACCCGGCAGATCAGCGCAGGTTATAAGATTGTTTTCACAGACCGCCAGAGCATAACGAATGGCATTGCACAACTGACGTACATTGCCGGGCCATGAAAACTCCGTCAGAATTCGCATTGCTGCTTCATCTATGCAAAAGACCTCATTACTGCTGGCGGCTTCAATGACCATTACATCCCTGATCAACCGGGAGACATCGCAGCGCTGCCGCAACGGCGGCAACTCGAAGGAGATGCCATTGAGACGATAGTAAAGGTCCTCGCGAAACTCGCCAGTGGCCACCATGTCCAGTATATTGCGGTGAGTAGCACTGATGACGTGCAAATCGACTGGAATAGCCGTTTCCGCCCCCAAAGGCGTAACCTCTCGTTCTGCCAGCACACGCAACAACCTCGGTTGCAGGCTCGCAGGCATATCGCCAATTTCGTCGAGAAACAGTGTACCCCCATCCGATTGCAGAATCT
>CAZKQY010000470.1:0-13443 GCA_964555005.1 uncultured Syntrophotalea sp.
GAACCGAACGCTCAGCGGCTGGTTTTTACCAAAAGTGGCGAGGACATCACTTCCCGCATGAAGGACTGGGCAAAGAAGCGGGTTGTGGAACTGGAGAAAGAGAACCTCTGCGGTTTTATTTTTAAATCCCGTTCTCCCAGCAGCGGAATGGAACGGGTCAAGCTCTATGATCGCAATGGTGTGCCTCAAAACAAGGGTGTTGGTCTTTTTGCCCAAGCCTTCATGGAGCATTTTCCTTTGCTGCCCGTCGAAGAGGACGGAAGGCTGCAGGACCCTCGGTTGCGGGAGAATTTCATGGAGCTCATTTTCACCCTTAAACGATTTAGGGAGACTCTTACGGGAGCTATGACCCGGGGGGCTCTCGTGGAATATCATACTTGCAACAAGCTGCTCGTGCTTTCCCACAGCCCAGACATTTACCGGCAGATGGGAAAGCTTGTTGCCAGAGCCGGAGAACTGGACACGGAGGTTCTTTACCAAGAGTACTTAGCCCTGCTTATGAAAGGAATGCGGCTTCAAACCACGCTGCCGAAACATGCCAACGTTCTGCAACACATCCTTGGCTATTTCAAAAAACAACTTAGCGCCAATGAAAAGCAGGAAATACTCGATGTGATCAACAGCTATCGCTCCCAACAGGTGCCCCTGGTCGTTCCGATCACTCTGCTTAACCATTTTGTCCGCAAATACGATCAGCCGTATTTGCAAAAGCAGGTCTATCTCAATCCACACCCTGTTGAACTGAAACTACGCAACTATGTTTAAAGAAGCCGGTTCAATTCCCAAAGTTCGTATTCGGGCATTTAACAATTCGCCACTAAAGACAGATGGCCAGTACATCCTCTATTGGATGAGCGCTTTTAGTCGTCCTTTTTCAAATTTTGCCCTGCAACGAGCAGTTGAAGTGGCTAAAGAGTTGCAGAAACCGCTTCTTATTTTAGAAATATTGCGCTGTAATTACCCTTATGCCAGCGATCGGTTGCATCGGTTTATTCTTAACGGCATGGCTGACAATGCCCTATATTTTTCCTCAACTCCAGCCCACTATTACTCACATGTGGAAACCAAGTCAGGTGCCAGCCAAGGTCTGCTGACCAACTTGGCAGAATCCGCCTGCTTGATTGTTGCCGACAGTTATCCGATTTCTCCTCTGCCGCAAATGCTGCAGGCATTAGCGGAAAAGGTCGCTGTAAAGATGGAAGCGGTTGACAGCAATGGCCTGTTGCCGCTTTGGGAGGCTAATAGAGATTATCCAACGGCTCTGGCTTTTCGCCGCTTTTTACAAAAAAACCTTCGTGGGCACCTGTTTGATTTCCCTCAGAGTGAGCCGCTAAAAAAAGCTGACATTCCTCGCTTGGGAAATATCCCTTCCGAGATATCTTTACGCTGGCCAAAAGCATCCGTTGAGGTTTTGTCAGCATCATCAGAGGTTCTCGCGCGGTTGCCAATTAACCATGACGTGGCCATTACATTGGCGAGGGGTGGCTGGCGAGAAGCTAATCTCTACCTGGAACGATTCCTTGCTGAGCGCCTGCCTGATTACCTGCAACGTAGCGAACCGGAACGACAAGTGACCAGTGAGCTCTCGCCCTACCTGCAATTCGGCCAAATATCCATCCATCAAATTGTGCGGCGATTATTTGAACAGGAAAACTGGTCTATCGATAGGCTTGCTCTTGAAAGCAGGGGGAAACGCAGCGGTTGGTGGGGACTGAGCGAAACGACCGAATCTTTTCTCGATGAATTGATCACCTGGAGGGAGATTGGTTTTAACACCTCAATTTTCTTGCCGAAATACGACCAGTATAGTTCGCTGCCCGAATGGGCGCGCGAAACATTGGAAAAACATCGCAGCGATCCGCGGCCTTATCTCTATTCCGTTGAGCAATTTGAATACGCGCAGACACACGATCCGCTATGGAACGCGGCCCAAGTTCAATTGCTTCGCGAAGGCAAAATTCAAAATTACCTGCGTATGCTTTGGGGTAAAAAAATATTTGAATGGAGCCCCTCTGCCGAAATTGCCTTGAAGACAATGCTTCACCTCAACAATAAGTACGCATTGGATGGGCGAAACCCTAATTCCGTCAGCGGCATCTTCTGGTGCTTGGGCCGCTACGACCGTCCATGGGGGCCGCAACGGCCAATTTACGGTAAAATAAGATACATGAGCTCGGAGAACACCGCTCGAAAGTTTTCTATAAAAAATTATCTGAAACAATATGATGCTAAAACGTAATGAAGGCGAAACGGATCAGCCCCATGAATGATCAGCTGAAGGAAAAGATAACGGATTTATTGCAAAATCAAAGTATCGGGGTGCTTGCTACAAGTCAAAATGGCCACCCCTACACCTCCCTGGTGGCTTTCATCGCAACGGAAATTTTAAAAGAAATCTTTTCCACCACTCACCACTTTACCCGAAAATACGCCAATCTACGCCATGATGAGCGAGTTCCCCTGTTGATCAAGAATCGCACAAATCCGATGACTTTAAAGGGCCAAATCGCAAAAAGGCCGAAGAAGTTATGGAGATTGGCCGTGCCAGTTATCGGTTACGGGACAATGACAACGTCAGCTTCAAGGAAAGACAAAACAGCATGCTAATACACGGTGCCATCACGGCTCGTGAATACGGGATCCTTTGCGTGACAGGAGTTGTCGGCGCCACATCGATTATTGAAAGCGGCGACCATATCACCCTCGACGGTTATCATGGGATCGTCTTTTTTACGCATTCTTCCGGCAGATTCTCTACTGAAACTCTTGAGGGTTTGATGCGGCGGGTCCTTGACGACTTCCTTGGTTAACCCAAAGGAATCCGCTATGATTTCGACAACCTTTTTCAGAATTGAGGGGGCAACAGTGAGGATGTTTACCTATATTTTCTTGGTCATTGCGGCATTGGTTCTAGCTTGGGTAGGTTTTAGTGCTTGGTTTGAGCGGGGAGTCAAGGAACCCATCTACAAGGTGGAGCGAAAGGCTGACGGGTACGAAGTGCGCAATTATGAGTCGTACCTATTGGCTCAAGTACGTATTTCGCCTGGAGCCAAAGATCCTTTGCGAGAAGGGTTCCTGATGCTATTCAATTATATTAGTGGGGCCAACAACGGCCAGCGAAAGATATCCATGACCGCGCCTGTGTTGCAGGAGGTGAAATCCGCTGAAAAAATTCCTATGACCAAGCCGGTGCTGCACCTGAACGAGTCAAAGGTTTCTGTAGTGGCTTTTGTGCTGCCGGCAGACTATACACTGCAAACTGCACCTCTTCCTGAAAATCCGGACGTTCAAATCCGTGAGATAGCGTCCCGACGGGTGGCTGTTCTTCGTTTCTCTGGCTTCGCCAACGACGAGGTCGTCGATAAAAAAAGTAAAATATTGTTTTCATTTCTGGCGCGCGACGGACTGAAACCTAAGGGCGTTTTTGGGGCCGCTTATTATAACCCACCGTGGACACCGCCCTTCATGCGACGAAACGAGGTGATGGTAGACCTCGAATAAATGGCAGATTTGTATAAAGGCTGTACGTAAAAGTAGAAATACACGAAATCTTACTAACAGCATTAAGTACATTCACTAAAAATCCTCCTGGCGAATATCAGAGGCTTGCGTTCAAGTATTTAGATAATGGATCGGCTTTTTTTGAAATCAAAACTCATTGTTTATGCTGTTGAGTTTGATGATGCTTGCCGTTGGGGTATCTACGATAGAGCTGGAAATTATACTCTCTCAGGAGCTTCTTAAATCGCCGATATTTCTCCTCGACATTCAAGAAATGATGGAGGTTTTTATTTTACATCCTTAAAAGGCAGCGTTAGCCCACAGGGACACCATTAAATTAATTAACCTTCGGCAGAGTTGACAGGTTTTATAGAGCTGTTACGTTTTATAGAAAATCGTCGATCACTCGCAAAAGAAGGAGGTGTCTTATGAAAGTTCAAATTAAGTGTTTCACTACATTGTCCAAAGACGCAGTTTGTGACTACCATGATGCAACCACCTACGAACTGGCAAGTGGAGCCACCGTGGCTGATTTAGCGAAAGTAGTTGATGTTGACCCTGAAGAAGTTAAAATCATCTTTGTAAATAACAAGCAGGTAAAAATTAATCATGTTTTAAATGAAGGCGACCAAGTGGCTTTGTCACCCAAGTCCGGCGGGATGTAGTTGCAAGCTAGAAATCCTTCGACATGTCCTCAAAAACAAGAAAAGCCCCCGGCCTGGAAACTTGTGGTTTTTCATTTTAAAATGGGGTCGGGCACGGGGGTTGCCCCTTGCCCGGCCTGATTTAGGGGTGGTAAGTTAATAGGCAGCGATACGAATACCGCCGACCTTGGATTTCTGATTTTACGGCGCCAATATAGAAAAAACAAAGTCTGATTATCTCACCCTATTCTCACCGCATTTGGAGGATTTATGAAGCTCCTCTCTCTCTTCGGTGTACTCTCCGCCATGTTCATCGCCATCATTATTCTGGATTACCTTTGGCTCGGCATCATCACGAAAAAATTCATCATCAACCAGTTCGGGTCGCTTATCTCGGTGAAGGGGGGTTCTATCCAGACCAACCTTCCCGTCGGTCTACTGGCCTGGTTTGTCATCGCTGTGGGCACCTATATCTTTGCGGTGGCGCCTTCGGCCACCTCCGGTAAAGCAGCGCTCTTAGGAGCGGTCTTCGGCTTCATATCCTATGCTATATATGACCTCACCAACCTCACCTTCATCACCAACTATCCGGTCAAATTCGTCTTCGTCGACATCGCCTGGGGGACCTTCCTTTGTTCGGCTATTTCATCGGTGGGCTTCTTCGTGCGGAGTTTTTTTTAAGATGGTAATCGAGATTATCCTTGGCCTCTCCATCTCTTACTTCCTCCTCTTTCTGCTTTCGATCGTCCTCAAGGACAATTCGATCGCCGATGTCTTCTGGGGGTTGGGATTTCTGCAGGTTGCGATCCACGCCTTCATTCTTTCGGGGACGCGGGAGCCTTCCCAGATCCTCTTCACAGGCCTTATCGCTGCGTGGTCATTGAGGCTCTTCTCCTATATAATTTCAAAAAAGTGGATTAAAAAAGGGGAGGACCCGCGTTATGCCGGATGGAGAGCTCAATGGAAGCACTTTTATCTGCGCTCCTTTTTTCAGGTCTACCTGCTCCAGGAGGCTCTGGTCATCATCATCGCCATACCTATCCTGTTGATCCATGCCGCTCCTCCTCCGGCAGGCATCATTACCGTCGTCGGTCTGTTCATCGCGCTCTTCGGCCTGACCTATGAGACGATCGGCGACCTGCAACTGCGCGCATTCATCAAGACCAAACAGAAAGGCCAGATCATGACCCAAGGACTGTGGAAATACTCCCGCCACCCCAATTATTTCGGGGAGAGCGTTTTCTGGTTGGGAGCGAGTTGCGTTGTGGCCCAGGTCTCCCCCCTGGCGTTTATCAGCTGGATTGTCATCACTTTTCTGCTTCGGTGTGTCTCGGGGGTGCCGCCCGCGGAAGAGCGATACGCCGACAACCCGGCATTTCAGACCTATAAACAGCAGACCCCTGCGATGTTGCCCAATTTTTTCAAATGAAGAGCCTCGTCCCTCTCTCAGGCCTCGTGGTCTATTCCGCTATCCTGCTGCTTGGGAAGCTACAGCTCATCCCCGATCCTGCCGCATCCTTGCAGGGCCTGAGCGGACTGTACGCAGAATGGTCGTTTCTGCTGTTGTTCCTCGTCATCTTGCTCGAGAGCATCGTCTATGTCGGCTTTTATTTGCCCGGCCAGCTTTTCGCCGTGCTACTCGTGCTGCAAAACGATTTCAGCTGGTTCAACCTGATTATGCTAACCCTGGTCTCCATCGTCGCGGTGACGATTTCTGCCGGGATCAATTACCGGCTCGGTTCATTGAGAACCTTGGAAAAGAAAGAATTCCGGCTCAAGGGGCTGCTGCTCGCCATGCTGCACATCAACCTTCTTGCCCTCTACATGTTCCAGCTCGGCGCCTCACGCTCCCACAAGAAGGTGATCCTCTATGCCGGCCTGCTGAACATCCCGTACTACCTGCTGCTTATCGCCGGGACGTTCCTCATCCGGGATCAGATCACGATCATTACGGAAGACACTTATTTCCTTTTGTTCCTGCTGTGTACCTGGGCGTCTTTCACCGTGGTCCTTGACATCAGGGAGCGCAGGAAGAAGAGAAGCGGGACCCGGATTTAACCACCTTCGACAAACCCACCATGGAAGGGGTGCCATGAAACTTGCAATCGTCGGCTCCGGCATTTCGGCAATGACCTGCGCACACTACCTCAAAGGCAAGTACGACATCTCGATCTTCGAGAAGAACGACTACCTCGGAGGGCACACTCACACCCATCGCATGGACGGCTTTACCCTCGACACCGGATTCATCGTCTTCAATCTCCAGACCTATCCGAACATGCTCAAAATGTTCGAGGAACTCGGTATCGAGCGGCAAAAAAGCGACATGTCCTTTGCCGTCCACAACCTGAAAACCGGCCTCCAATACACCGGGTATAGCCCCTTTGCCCAGAAGAGAAATCTGCTGTCGCCCAGGCACTGGAAATTCCTCCGCGAGATTCAGACC
Organism: uncultured Syntrophotalea sp.; assembly: GCA_964555005.1. Classification (GTDB taxonomy): domain Bacteria; phylum Desulfobacterota; class Desulfuromonadia; order Desulfuromonadales; family Syntrophotaleaceae; genus Syntrophotalea_A. The sequence goes on from CAZKQY010000470.1 coordinate 6,592, forward strand.
TTCTTCCGGGTCGGAAAGCGGGATCTCCACAAGCGGAATCCGGAATCGATCCGCGAATACTGCAGCAAGAACGGGCTCTCCGATTACTTCCTTGAAAACTTCATCGTGCCCCTTTCTTCTGCTATCTGGTCAACCCCTGACACCAAAGAATTTCCCATCGGGCTGCTTCTGCCTTTTTTCCATAACCACGGGCTGCTGAGTGCGCGCAAGGATTTCCAATGGTACACGGTCAAAGGCGGGTCCGATACTTATACGCGAAAGATCGCTGCAGGATTGGATATCCACCTCAATGAACCCGTCTTATCGGTGAACGAAGGCGCCTCCGTTCAACTTGAGACGGCCAGGAAAGCGTATGAGTTCGACTATGTGATCCTGGCCTGCCATTCCGATGAGAGTCTGGCCATCGCCAAAGGGCTGCCAGAGAAGAAAAGGGAACTGCTCAGTAATTTCCGTTACAACAAGAACCTTGCCGTGCTGCATACCGACGAGTCCGCCATGCCTTCATTAAAGCAGGCATGGTCCAGCTGGAATCACATCATCGATGGAGACAAGGCGTCCACGGTGTACTGGCTGAACAAGCTTCAAGGGCCAAAAACGCCAACGAATTTTTTCGTTTCCATCAATCCCTTCCGGGACATTCGACAAGAGAAGGTCATCCGGACCATGCACTATGATCACCCTTTGTTTACCATCGAGAATTTCGAACTGCAGAAACGCCTGCAGGAGCTGAATGAGCAGACCAGGATATTCTTCGCGGGCGCATATTTCAGACACGGGTTCCATGAGGACGGGTGCAGAGCCGGAATGGACGTGGTCGGGAGGTTAAAATGAACTCGTGCGCCTACGTCTGCCGCCTCGAGCATGACAGGCCGAACAAGAACCGGTTCAGCTACAACATCTACATGGTCTACCTCGACCTCGACGAGATTGACACGCTGGCCGAGCGTTTCGCCCTGTTCAGCAGAAACCGCTGGAACCTGTTGGGTTTTTACGACGACGACCATTTTATCTTCGTCCGCCAGACCGGCAAACCGGATCGCATCGCCCGCGCGACATTCGATTACACCCGCGAAAAATATGTGGGCAAGAACACCAAGGAGCGGGTGCGGCAGGCCCTCAGAGAACTGGGCTTCGCTTTCGAACCCGGCAAGGTTATGCTGCTGACCCAGCTCAGGAACCTCGGCTACCTCTTCAATCCGGTAAGCTTCTATTATTGCTACGATGCGGAAGGCAGGTTGCGGGTCCTGCTCTCAGAAGTCAACAACACCTACAGGGATCAGAAGCTCTTTTATACACCAGTGAATACTGAGGGGAAGCGGCACCGCGACAGGCAGAAAAAGAACTTTTATGTCTCTCCTTTTATCGATATCGATACCGACATCACCTGGTCATTTGAGGAACCGGCAGAGACGCTGCTGATGGAGGTCGATTCCGTCAAGGACGGCAAAGCCATTCTCAGCACATCTCTGACCGGCGAACGGAAGCAGCTCAGCGCAACGATGCTCCTTCTGCTGTTTTTGCGATACCCGATGGTACCGCTGGTGACCATGCTGTTTATCCACCGGCAGGCCTTGAGGCTTTGGCTCAAAAAGGTTCGTTTCCGGGAGAAGAGCCCAAGTGATGATGAGATCATAAGAGGATTAGAGTGATGTTCAAGAACCTGTTTTTCAGGCTGTTCAAAGGTAAACCGTTCAAAGGCACCCTCGAAATAGACTGTCGGGGCCTGCACACGTTCGGCAGTGGGCCCAAGGTCCGCATAAGGGTCAGGAACGAACGCTTCTTCCGGCGGGCCATCCTCTACGGAGATACGGGATTCGGCGAAGCCTACTTTCTCGGTGAATTCGAGACGGACGACCTCTTCAGACTGCTGTCCTGGTTCATCAAGAACAGGGGACTGCTGCCGCTGGACCACTCTCCCTTCTACCAGATGGAGTGGGCGAAGATCGTCGGCTGGGCAGGCCACTGCCTGAACAAGAACACCAAAAACGGAAGCAGGAAAAACATCCAACGCCATTACGACCTTTCTAATCGCTTCTATGCGCTCTGGCTGGATGCTTCGATGACCTACTCCTGTGCGCTGTTCGACGAGGGTATGACTCTGCAGCAGGCCCAGGAAAACAAATATAAGAGGATATGCGAGAAGCTCGATCTTAAACAAACGGACCATGTGCTGGAGATCGGTACCGGCTGGGGAGGGTTCGCTGAGTTCGCCCAAAGGCATTATGGATGCAGGATCACGACCATCACCATTTCCCGGGAGCAATACCTCTACGCCCAGCAAAGGCTGCGGGATGTCGACCTGCGGCTGACCGACTACCGGGATATTACCGGGAGCTATGACAAGATCGTCTCCATCGAGATGATGGAAGCCTTAGGGCACAAATACGTCCCCTTGTTCATCCAGAGATGTGCGTCCTTGCTGAAACCGCATGGACGGATGGTCTACCAGACCATCACGATTCCGGATTCGCAGTTCAAGCACTACCTGAGAAATCCCGGATTCATCAAAAAGCACATCTTCCCAGGCGGAGAACTCCTGTCATTAGGGCAGGTTAAGCGAGAGCTGGAACGAAACAGGCTCAAATTGGAGGACGTGGAGGATATCGGCGAGCACTATGTGCAGACGCTGCTCGCCTGGCGGAAGAATTTTCTCGCCAGAAAGAAGGAAATCATGGACTTGGGCTTTGATGAGGCGTTCCTATTGAAATGGGATTATTACCTTACTTCTTGCGCCGTCGGATTCGATACGGAATATATCGGGGATGTTCAACTGACAGTCGAAAAATCGCAATAATTAAGTGGACCAGCGGTGTCAGGCTTGCAAGATTACAAGCTTATAGGACAGATCTCTTATTCCGTAGCATAAGGAAAGGGGTAGAGTGATATTTCGCAAGTCTGATACCATTACAGCATAATCACTTTCCCAACATATCAGGTCATCTATACAGGGGAATACATTTCAGAACGTCATTCCCGTCATCATTCATAGGGCTTTTTCTCCGCCCGTTTTTATCCATACCCGTTTTTCAAATACATATTGCATCGGAGCAGGACGATTAAAAGTTCGCCCGAGGAGGTGGTTGATATCTTTTTATGGTTTTTTAAACAAGGATTAACAGGGCGGGCAGGGCAAGGCAGACAAAGCTGCGCAGGGTCCAGCGGAACATCTCTCGAGTGCTGAAAAAACCGACCAGAACAAGTTTAAAGCAAAGGTTGGATATGAGGGCGATAAGGATGCTGATGTGGGCTTGGGAAGCTCCCAGTACTCCTTGTTGAACCAGTCGGGCATTGGACAGGGTAATGGCATCCACATCGGTCAGGCCGGAGATCAGCGCCACCATGTAGACTCCGCTATTGCCGAGATAATCCTTGGCGGCGGAAACAGCGAAAATGACTGTGGCATAAAGTAGGCCGAAGAACAGGGCTTGAGGCAGTTCCACCGGGTTCTTGGGGGTTGTTGCCGGTCCGCCATTTGGCTGGGTTTTGCGCCAGAGCAGAAAGGCCGGAATCAGGCCGCCTATGAACATGGCTCCCAGGGGCAGGGCCAGTTCGGTCAGCAGGGCGGGATGGATCATTCCGACCAGACAAGCTACCCGAACCAGCACCACCGTTGAAGCGAGAGCGACAACCAGTGCGGCAGCTTGGGAAAATTCAGGATTGTCACGGCTGTGACGACTGAAGGACAGGGTGGTCGCAGTGCTGGATACGATGCCGCCGAGAATGCCGAGCATTGGTCCCCCCCAACGTTTACCGGCTACCTTGAGAGGGATATAGCCGGTCAGATTGATGGCGCTGATGATGACGACCATCACCCAGATGTGGTAGGGGTTCAGGGCCTGGTAAGGGCCGAAGCCCCGGTTGGGCAGGATCGGCAAAATGATAAACGCTACCAGAACGAACTGAAAGATGGCATAGAGGTCGTGTTGCTGCAGGCGACGGGAAAATTCGTGCATCTGCAGCTTGAAATAGAGAATAACGGTAGTCGCCAAGCTGATGGCTACCGCGGGTATAGTCTGGCCGTCAGCCAGCAGAACGCCGATGCCATAAGCCACCAAAAGGGCGACGGAGGTGGTTAGTCCCGGCGCCAGTTCTCCTCTGAGACGAAGGAACTGGACCGTGACCGAATGAACGGTGATGGCTATAAGACCCGCCGGGACCATCCAGGGGAAAGAATCATCGAGGGCCATGCTACCGCAGATAGCACCTAATAGCGTTACCAGGATGAAGGTGCGAAGACCGGCCAGTCTCTGTTCCTTCCGTTCTCGCTCCAGGCCCATCAAGGCGCCGAGCAGAATGGCCAGAAAATAGGATTCAAATAGTTTCCAGGCAGCCATTTCATTCATGTGTTACCGCACCTTGTTTAGAAGGAATAGCAGAGGATTTCCTATGTAAGAAGTATAGCAAAAAGGGGGAACCTTGGAAAAAATGCAAATTTTTATCTTGGAACTGATAAGTTCGCATAGTTTTTGCTAATTACTCAGAATGGGAGTTGTGGCCTGCTTTTGATAATGGAAGGTGTGTAGCAAGAGCGTCTGCCACAATTGAGGTGGTAAGTCTGTGTGGTTGAGAAGAACTCTAGATTTCAAAGGAGACAAAACCTTGTATTATCTCAGCATGAAAGTGGCACCCCCTTGGAAAAAGGATCATTCCCGCAAGGTTAAACAGGCCCTGGCTCATTTTTGGATCGAGGCGGAAAATGGTAATGGTGCGGCGCATAGAGCCTTGGATTACCTTGAACAGCGTCAGTGGCAAGTTTTGGGTATTCAGGAAAAACCTAATGTGGTTGGCGAGCAGGATGATTCCCATGGCTGCATGGGCCTGACCCAGTCTCTGCGTGCCAAGATCTATGGTTTGTCCCTGTGTCTCACCGACTGGGTTTATGAAGGCTTTTAGTAAGGTAGACTCGACTAGAAAGCTGTCGGGCCTGGAGGCTCTCAAAAACGGCCAGTTGGGACAAATTTTGTTGCTGTTTAAGCGAGCGCTCTTTGGTTGGTTGCTGTTTTTCAGGGCATTTTCCGAAAGTGGTCAGAATTTTTTTAACCAGGACAGAGTCGTCGTTTGTCCTTCGTATTGGGTGCCATTATTTGTTCCGCGCAACAAGCCAAAGTTGTAGCTGTAGCTCAACTTGATCTGACTTTTCCAGAGTCATTGCGGTCCCTGAGGATGGTAAGTTATCCATCTGTCAAGGGGCCCGTCATTGCTAAACCGGGTCCGATCGATCCAGCTCAGTTGGACGCGATGCCATTCGAACTTTTCCCCATTGATACGTTTCCCTCCGACAAACTTGTGGCGCGCCATCGGCAATTCACCTCGCTCCCGGATTAAGAGCTGTCGCGAATTTTAATTCCGGGACGGCGTCGTAACCGACTTGCCCTACAGGAACGTATGCAATTCTTCTCCGGAGTGGGGTGTTCTGTTGTTATCCCTTGACGGGCGAGGTTTTTCCTTGGGTGGCAATAGCGTCAGCGGGGAAGCAGGCTCTTAGGTTGTTTTGTGGCTATTTGCATTGACTGGCCAGAAATCGGTCGAGTTGGTTGGCAAAAGCGGTGCGATCCTGTTTGTTGAAAGGGTGCGGCCCGCCGGTATCGATACCGCTGCCGCGCAGTTCGTCCATCAGATCACGTATGGCCAGCCGTTCGCGAATATTGTCTTTATCGTATAGCTCGCCACGGGGATTGAGGGCGTGCCCGCCTTTATCGACGACTAAGGCAGCAAGGGGAATGTCAGCGGTGATCACCAGGTCACCGGGCTGCAACAGTTCGACGATGGTGGCATCGGCCACATCCATCCCGGCAGCGACTACCATCGAGCGGATATAACGGGATGGCGGAGCCTGCATGGGCTTGTTGGCCACCAGCACCAGGGGGGTTTTAACCCTTTCGGCAGCTCGAAACAGAATCTCTTTGATGGGTTTGGGGCAGGCGTCGGCATCGATCCAGATCTGCATTTAAATTATTCCTTCCTGGACGGACTGAGCAGCGCAGCGTCCCGCCAGCCAGCCCATGGAAAAGGCTGCCTGTAGATTGTATCCGCCCGTTTCAGCTTGTAGATCGAGTAGTTCTCCGGCCAGATAGAGTCCGCCGGATAGGCGCGATTCCATGGTGCGCGGGTCGACTTCCTTGGTGTCGACACCACCGGCGGTGATGATGGCTTCGCTAAAGGGCCGGTGGCCGCTGATTTCCAGACGAAAGTCCTTGATCCAGTGGACGAGCCTGCGGCGCTCTTTGGCACTCATGGTAGCGGCGGTGCGCTCTGCGGGAAGATCGATAAGGTCGAGGCAGACCGGAACCATGACCGCGGGCAATAGGCCTCGCAACAGGCTGGCAATAGGTTCTTTACCGCGGGCATCCAGGTCGCGCAGCAGCCGACGGTCGAGTTTCTGTTCGTCGAGGGCCGGTTTGAGATCAATGGACAGGGTCACTTTGCAATCATTGCGTAAGGCGTCGACGGCCAAACCGCTCAGAGTCAGGATGATTGGGCCGGTAACGCCGGTTTTGCTGAAGACCAGTTCGCCAAAATCTTCGCCGACCTTTTTCCCGTCGACCAGCAAGCTGGCTTTGATGTTGCGCAGGTTGAGTTCGGCCATGCGGCCGGTGGAGGCATCGGCTGTTTCGAGAGGCACCAACGCCGGTCGAATATTAATAATGTGATGACCTGCGGCGGCGGCGAATCGGTAGCCGTCGCCGGTGGAGCCGGTGGCCGGGTAGGAGGCTCCACCGGTGGCCAGGATCACGGCTCGGCAAGGAATCTCTTTGCCGTTACAGAGTACGCCGCTGACTCGGCCAGCGGTGAAAATCAAGCCTTCGACGGTTGCCGAGGTTTGCACTTTTACGCCGCACTGTTGCAGCCACT
>CAZKQY010000471.1:0-4392 GCA_964555005.1 uncultured Syntrophotalea sp.
TCTCCTTCATCTTGCTGACCAGTGAATAGGGAACATAGTAGTTGACCACGATCACGCCGACCACATCGTTGGGATTCCAATTAGAAAAGACCGGAACGATGCCGCGAATCAGGTCGGCCTTGCCCATGGGGGTGATGTTGTGGAAGCGGTTGCCCTGCAGGGCTTTACGAATGGTTTCCGAGTCGGGGTCGGTGAAGTCAGCGGTTGGTATTTGTGGGTTGGAGGCTCGGACCAGTTCTTCGTGGGTTGCGGAAAAGACTTCGACCACCCCAAGGTTGTACTCCTGTTGTTTTTGCTCGATCAATGCGGCCAGGTTCGGCAGATTGGTTTCGTTGAGCAGTTTCTGCTCTTTAACGATACGGGCAATTTGATCGGCATAATAGAGGGCGTTGGTGGCGGAGTTTTTGTAGTAGGTTTGAGCAACGGCCAAGGATTCTTCGAGAGATGTTTCTATTTCGGCATTGAACCAGTTTTCAATGGTGCTGGAGATGATACCCGCGGCGACAAAAAACAGCAGCATGGTTGGCACCAGGGAGAGGCCGACGAAGGCTACCACCAGTTTGGTGCGCAGCCGAGCCCCGGGGAGTTTTCGACGTCGCTCCAGGAGCAGTTTGAACACGTTGCGAAGGACCAGAAACAGGATCAGGATAATCAGCAGAATATTGATGTTAATCAGGGCCAGGACCAGAATGCTCTGGGAGAGAGGCAACTGGGCGGAGAATTCGAACAGCTGTTGTTCGTATCGCCACAGCAGTACCACCGTTACCGTGACCAGACCGGCAATTAGCCACTCTCGATGGCGCTTGCGTTGTTCCTGATTTTTCTTTGGTGGATTGTCGATTGCAGAATTCATGGCGCTCTTAGAATGAGTAAATGGCTAATTTTAGGACACTTATTGCCAGGATTGCAAGTTCTATTGCTGGCTGCTACAGTCAAAAAAAAAGCAGCCCGAAGGCTGCTTTTTGATAATCGATAGTTGGATCTCAGGAAAAAGCCATATCGGGCGAAAAAGATCGTTGTCCAGCCACGGCCCGGGATTTTTTCTGCTGGCTTTCGCCCAGTTCCACCATCTGCCAACAGTCGGGGGAATCAAGAATCTTTTCCACCGTCTGATGATTGATGTCGTGCCCGGCCTTGTAGGCTTTGATGTGACCGAGAATCGGACAACCCACCAGACTGAAATCGCCGATGGCATCGAGAATCTTGTGCCGGACGAATTCGTCGTTGAAGCGCAATCCCTCGGGGTTGAGAATACTATTTTTACCTATGACTACGGCATTTTCCAGTGACCCGCCACGGGCCAGACCGTTGGCTTTGAGATACTCCACTTCGTGTAAAAAACCGAAAGTACGGGCGGGGGCCAAGTCCTTTGCAAACACATCCTGTGAAACTTTGACCGTGCGGTGTTGCAGGGAGACACAGGGGTGATCAAAGGCGATGTCGTAAGAGATGCGGAAGAATCGCGAGGGAATCAGGGTAACGCGTTTTTCGCCGTCGACTACGGTGATCGGTTTGCGGATCGCCAGGTATTTGCGCTTAGCGGACAGTTGGCGCTTACCACAGTCTTGCAGCAAGGCTATAAAGGGGGCGGCGCTGCCGTCCATGATCGGTACTTCCGGTCCGTCGATGTCGATGTGCAGATTGTCGATGCCATAGGCCGAGAGGGCGGACATCAAGTGTTCGATGGTCGAAACAGTCAGTCCGCCTTTGCCGATGACGGTTGCCATGCGGGTATCGACCACATTCGCAGAGCAGGCTCTAATAGCCACGGTCTGATCGCCTTCGCTGCGATAAAAAACGATGCCGGCGTTGGCTTCGGCGGGACGCAGGGACATGGTGATCTCTTGACCCGAATGAAGGCCGATTCCGGAAGTCTTGATGGGTTGCTGTAAAGTCGTTTGATAAATCATGATAAAAGGGTGTCCTCCCTTGATTGAATACTAAGCTACTGCATTATGTTGCCTTGTGTTTTATAGACTATGCAAAGAGCTTGCCAGCCTTTGGCTTTACTGTAAGATGTTGAAATTGTTTAGTTTTGCAGGGGGAGGAGGTGGTGGCATTATTGCTAGTGTGGCTATCAAGGCAGGTAGCTTGTGCCTTTTTCAACACACTCGGTCATAGGCGCCCGGATCGTAAAATGCCGATGGCCAACCATAAGCCGAGTACTGCTGCGATGGAGTAACCCACAATACCGAGGGCAGGAAAGCCGAATAGCAATGGTCCTTTGTCGGTCTGCATAACGATAGATGACCCGATGATCAGGGCTGCGATAAGCAGGCTAAAAGAGAGACGATTGCTTGATTTGTCGAGATCGGTAATGATGCGGTCAAGGCCCCGGTGCTCCAGGTCGATCTTGAATTTATTGCGGGTGACGCGAGTGATTAGTTCCTTCAAGTCGTCCGGTAGAGTTTTAAGTAGTGCGCTGTAGGATTGCATCATGCGCAGCCCTTCTCGACCCAGATTTGCCGGCCCGGCTTTTTCTTGCAACAGACGGCTCATGAAGGGCTTTAGATGGGCTACCATGTTGAAGTTCGGGTCGAGTTGTCGGCCGATACCTTCCATGATGATCAGGGTTTTGGTCAACAGCATCAGGTCGGGAGAAAAGGGGATGCGGAACTGGATCATAATTTCCACGAATTCGAGAAGTAATCGCCCGGCTCGTATCTCCTGCAGTGGTACCTCGTAATAGTCGTCCACAAAGTCGCTGACCGCCTTTTTTAATTCCGGGCGGCGGATATCTTCCGTTAAATCACCGGAATAGAGCAAAATTGTCACCAGGCGTTTTACGTCTCTTTGCAGCACGGCCGTTAGTAAATCGGCAAGGTTGTAAATCAGTTCCTGATCGAGACGGCCGATCATGCCGTAGTCGATAAAGCAGACCACGTTGTTCGGCAGGATAAAAATGTTGCCGGGATGGGGGTCGCCATGAAACAGGCCGTGCACCAGAACTTGTTGCAGAATGGCGTTGGCACCGTTAGCGGCGATGGCTTGCAGGTCGTAACCGTCCTTACGCAGTCGCTCAAAGTTTGACACTTTGATACCATCCACATATTCCAGGGTCAGGACCGTCTCTCCGCAATAATCTGCGTAGGCTTGCGGTACGTAAACTGTGGTTGATTTAGAAAAATTTTCTCTAAATCGATCAATGGTGTGCCGTTCGCGGTTGAAATCCATCTCTCGATGGATGGTGCGGCGAAATTCTTTTACCAAAGCTAGCGGATTGTAGATCGCGCCGCTTGCCAAGTGGCGTTCGACCAAGTAGGCCAGGCCTTGCAGAATATCGATGTCCGTTTCGATGACTTGGGCGATATTCGGTCGTCTCACCTTGATGACCACTTCTTCACCGCTTTTTAATCGGCCCCGATGAACCTGAGCGATGGAGGCGGCGGCCAAGGGATTGAAGGAGAACTCGGCGTACAGGGCTTCCACCGGACGTTTGAATTCGGTTTCGATCACCTCTCTGATGGCGGTGGCCGGTACTTTCGGCACCTTGTCCTGCAGTTTGCCCAGTTCTTGAGTGTATTCTACCGACAGAATGTCGGGACGGGTGGAAAGTAACTGGCCGAGTTTGATAAAGGTCGGTCCCAGCTCTTCAAGGGCCAGTCTCAGTCGCTGTGGAGCGGTCAGGCGATCGATCTCTTTGCTGGCGCTGTGCTTACCGAAAAGTCGTTTGCCGAGGCGCAGGTAGTGGTGGATGTTGAGCTGCTCAACGATATGGCCGAAGCCGTACTTGATGAGAACGCCGAGAACCTGACGATAGCGGCGTAACGAGCGTATATTGCGGTTGATCCGTGAAAAAAAATACATGGTTGCTCGCGATTCCGGTAAAGGTCGATTATTGATGGCATCGCAAAAAGTCTACTCTACGTCGTTAGGGCGTTTTTTCAGGACTTCGACACACTTCTTCGCCCATAAAAAAACACCAAGCCTTGCAGGACGCCATTTTTGCTTGGCCATCCTAAACTATTTTTGCGAATGCATCATTATTCGGTCTGCTTGAGACGTTGTTCCAAAACTTCAACGCGTTCAATCAGTTGTTTGAATTCCTCCCGGTTTACCAGGCCGAGGCGAGTCACCGATTTTTTCAACTCTTCTCGGGCAAGTTCTTCCAGCCGCTGCTGTTGGTTACGCACGGCCTCCTGCAGGTTGTTCAGTAGGTCCTGGCCTTTTTCTTCGCTGAGCCCGAACTGGCGCTGTAAGCCTTCCACCAGCTCTTCGGCCTTTTTTTGACTCAGGGCCAGGGCACCGATACCGGCTAACAGGGTTTTCTCAATAAGGTCACTCATGGTAATCTCCTATAGATCAGCAATGATTCCAAGCACTTTCAATAATAACACAGGGGGCGGTGCGCGCAATTATTCTAACAGTTGCCGGATCTTTGGCAGCAACTGG
>CAZKQY010000472.1:0-3540 GCA_964555005.1 uncultured Syntrophotalea sp.
AAGGCTTAAGTCCAACGGAACTCTTGCACAAACAACTGTTGCTGGCTGAAGCCCTGCTGCGCAGCGGTTCGGCAGAACAGAGCCTGGCAATACTGGAAAGGCTGCCACAACAACAATTTCCCGCACCGCTACAACAACGGGCAGGCTATCTGCACAACCTGGCGCAAACCCTGACAAACGATCCCTATGGCGCCATGGCCCGCCATGCAGAGTTGGAGAAGCTATTGACCAACGGGCCCTACCGCTACCCCTTACAGCTATTACAAGGGGAAATCGCCCTGATCATCGGCGATGGGGAAAGGGCCCTGAAAAACCTGCATTGGCAAGACAGTGCCTGGCCCAAACAATTAGACACCATTCGTCTTCTACGCATCGCCGATGTCCAGGTAGAAACAGGCCAGTCCAAACAAGCATTAGCCCACTACCAAAAACTGATAACAGGCGACGGTCTACCCAAAGATAAACTTTTCTCTCTTCAGCAAGGGGCTAGAGCCTTTTTTGAAAATCACCACTGGGAACAGGCACACATCCTCTATCAACGTCTGAGCATTCTCCTGCAAGATCGTGATTCCAGCAGCCAGGCTTTGTTTCTCAGTAACCTGGCAACCTACCAAAAAGGCAATCAGGATCAAGCGATGCTGCAATTTCGCCTGCTTCGTGAGAATTTTCCGGGGACCCAGGGCGATCGACGCGCCTGGATGAAGATGCTTGATCATGGCCTTGCCACCGGCGAAGAGCGTCATCTGCTACAAGGTCGCCGAGATTATCCGGTACTCATTGCTTCAATCACAAATCGTCAATTGCGCGAAGAAGCGATTTTCAAACACGGTCTGGTCCTGTATCTACACGGCGCATCCCGGCAAGCCATCGAAGTTTTAGGTGATTTTCGGCGTGACTTCGCCAGTAGCCCGTTACGCAACTTGACTGAAGCATTGCTGGCGGAAATCCTGCAACCCGAAATGGAAAAGCTTATCGCTGGCAAAGATGACCTGCAGGCGGTGGTACTGCTCGAAAAGTACCGGGAGCTGCTAATCCGGGGCGATGGCATATGGCCATTTCTACCTGAACTAGCCAAGGCCTTCAGCCGCCTCGGGCTCTTCGAACGGGGCTGCAGAGTCTACCTCTATCTATTGGATCACGCGAGCAATAAAGACGATGCCGAAAAATTTTATTTGCCGCTGACATCCCTTTACTTTGATCGGGACGAATATGCCCTGGCGGAAAAATACAGTAAGACCTATCTGCAGAAATACCCCCAAGGCGCAGACCGTAGCGCCCACTTTCTGCTGCGCCTGCGCGCCCTGAACAAACTGGCACGCTTTGAAGAGGCCGTGGAACTGCTGCAGGACAAGCAATACCCCCGGAGCAGCGCTATCGAATTGATAGCCACGCAAATCTATTGGGCACTGGGAGACTACAATCAGGTGATCGATTTTGCCAACCGGTTGGGCAACCGGGGCGAAGCGATCCCCCCCTTCGGCCTGCTCCTCGAAGCCGAAGCCCTACGTCGGCTGGGTCACGGTCAGCAGGCACTGCCCCTCTACGAAGTCTTGGCAGAAGACGGAACCTTCAGCGATCAGGCGAACTATCGTTGCGGCCAGATACTGCTGGCCAAGGGAGAACGCACCCGAGCACTTAAGATTTTTCAGAATCTGGTCGAAAAAGGGAAGGATGATCTCTGGCGACAACTGGCCGGCGATTTCATTGCTGCAGAAACCTACTGACCCTCCGCAGCACATTAGCTGCCTGCCAAAAGGGAGAAATAACAAATGCCAATTGATGGAATATTTGACCGCACCGTAGGGGTATTGGGCAAGGTACTGGACCTGCGCAGTCGCAGCCAGCAGATCATCTCTTCCAACCTGGCCAACATCGACACCCCCGGCTACACGCCGAGCCGGCTTCGTTTTGAAGAGGACCTGCAACAGGCCTTGGACACTAAGTCGCAGACTGCTCAGCCTCGACATGCGAAACACTTCGACATCACGCACGGCAGCTTAGAACAGGTCAACGGCCGGGTCGAAAGGCTGACCAGCAACAATGGCCTCGGCGATCAAAACGGGGTCGACCTCGACCAGGAAATGGTAGCCCAGGCAGAAAACCAGATCCTTTACGAAGCAGCGACCCAGATGTTAAGCAAAAAACTGTCGCTGCTCAAATATATCATTCAAAGTGATCGCTAAGGAGACCTGAACCATGGATATCTTCACCTCGATGCAGATCAGTTCCTCGGCTCTCAGCGCCCAGCGAACCCGCTTAAACGTCATCAGCTCCAACCTGGCCAATGTCGGCACGACCCGTACTCCCGAAGGGGGCGCCTACCGCAAACGGCAAGTCGTCTTTGAAAGCAGCAACGAAGGCTTTGCCAAACATCTTGATAATGCCGGCAAACAGGGCATTCAGGGAGTCAGGGTAGCCGGAATCCAGGTTAGCCGGGCACCGCTGCGAACCGTCTATGAACCGGGTCACCCCGATGCCGACGAAAATGGCATGGTTCACCTGCCAAACATCAACACCATGGAAGAAATGGTCGATATGATGAACGCCACCCGCACCTACGAAGCCAACGCCTCAGCCATTCAAGCCGCCAAACGGATGGCCCTTAAAGCCCTCGAGATAGGCAAATAATCCATGATAAATACTATCAATGCCATAAATTCGACCCTGCCCTCCCCTACCGCGCCACAAAAAGCGGACAAGCCAGGGGGCGGCTTCGCCGAGCAACTAAAAAGTGCCGTTAACAGCACCAACGAAGCTCAGGTCACCGCCGATAAGGCGGTGGAGGATCTGCACAGCGGCCAAGGAGGAAATTTACACGAAGTGATGATTTCCCTGGAAAAGGCCGATATCTCCATGCGTATGTTCGTGCAGTTGCGCAATAAGGCGATGGACGCCTATCAGGAAATCATGAAAATGAACGTGTAAGAGGCCCCGAAGTTCTTACAATAACTGTGTTTTCAACTTATGTGTCCATTGTTTTTCCGATACCGACAGGAGGTTAACCGCCATGGCGGAAGAGACCAAACCAAATCTCATTGCATCCATCAAGCAATGGCCGAAATCGCGCCAGATCAGTCTGGGCGTCGTGACGGTACTCTGCCTGGTGTTTTTCGCGGTACTGGTTCTGCAAGCCCGCCACGTCGATTATCAGTTGCTGTTCGGCAACCTGCAAGCCGGCGATGCCTCGGCGGTGATTACTCGCTTAAAAGATCAGAAAATCGCCTATCGCTTTGAGAACGGCGGCACCGCCATCTACATACCGGCCAACAAGGTCTACGAACTCCGTATAGAATTAGCCGGTGCCGGACTTCCTCAGGGCGCCGGGGTCGGTTTCGAGATCTTCGACAAGCAGAGCTTCGGCATGACCGATTTTGCCCAAAAAATCAATTACCAGCGAGCCCTGCAGGGCGAATTGGCACGCACCATATCGTCCCTATCCCCGGTAGAAGGCGCGCGGGTTCACCTGGCCCTGGCCGCAAAACGACTATTTAGCGAGCAACAAGAAAAGACCACCGCCTCGGTTATCGTCAAACTGGTTCC
>CAZKQY010000473.1:0-13331 GCA_964555005.1 uncultured Syntrophotalea sp.
ATCGCCCGGGAAACGGCGGTCCAGACCGAGTGTTGTTCGCTGGGGGTCCAGATCAGGCGGGCGTTGGGCTGCAGTTCAAAATCGGTATAGTTATTGTGCTCGAGCTTGGTGCCAAGCACCAGTTGTAGCAAGTCTTTTTTTAGAGTGATTTCGTCCTGGATAACGAAACTGGTCGTCTGGTCTGTCTGTTTGTTGTCGTTAATAATTATGGCCGGTTCTCGCGGGTCGATATCGCCTTGGCTGATGCGGTAGCCGAGGCCCCAGATGATTTCTTGCCGTTGGCTGAGGGCGAAGCGATGCTGGAAGTCAATATCCAGGGTGTTGCGGGTCTCTTTCAACAGGGCAGTTTCGTCCCGCTGGCTGTGGTCATAGTAAATCTTCAGGGCCAGGTTGGAGTCTTCGGCGAGAGTTCTCTCCCAATTAAGCAACAGGTTGGCGCCGGAAAAGTTGGTGTCGCTGTCCGATATGCTACGAAAGTCGGGCGGGAGGAAACTTAATTCCTGGTCGGTTTGTCCTGCGGTGCCGCTGTAGGCGTCACCCTGTAGGGTCAAAGTGTCACGATGGCTCAAGGTTTTATCGAAACGGAATCCGCCGCGAAAGGCAGTCCAGTCATCGGCTGCTTCGCTGCCGTCTTTAGCATTGAAACTATCCCGATTGAAATATTTGACATAAGCTCGGTAATGGCTATTGTCGCTTAAGGCACCCCCGTAGCGAAGGGCAGCGAAACCCTGTTCGGTGCTGCCGTAGCCTCCCTTAAGCAGTAGGCCTTGGGTCTTTTCGCTGTGCTTGGTAATGATGTTGATTACACCGTTAACTGCATTGGCACCCCACAGGGTGGCGCCCGGTCCGCGGATGATCTCGATACGCTCGATATCGTCCAGCAGGGTGTCCTGTGCGTCCCAATAGACGCCGGAGAACAGAGGGGTGTAAACGCTTCGGCCATCTAGGAGCACCAGTAGCTTGTTGGCGAAACGGCCGTTAAAGCCACGGGCGCTGATGGCCCATTTATTGCCGTCGATCCGTGCCACATTAATTCCCGGGGCCAGGCGCAGCACCTCGGGAATGCAGGTGGCACCGGAGCGGCGAATATCTTGCTGGCTGATGACAAAAATGGCTGCAGCTGAGTCGTTGATTGTTTGCGGTTTTTTTGCGACAGAGGTGATTTCAAGTTGGAGCAACTCTTCGATGCTCAGACTCAAGAGCTCTTCCGTTGAGCGGTTACCGGATGCCGAGAGGGCCACCCCGTTAGCCGGTATGCACAACAAAACAAATAGAATCAATGAGATGTAAAGCGAATGAAAGGGTTTCCGTAGACCGTAGTCTGAACAGGTAACGGTTACAACCATAACTATCCTCAAGTCGATCAATATTTATTAAATTGAATGTGAAAGTACTATGCTTAAGGTTTAGTTGATAAGGCATGGGTTGTCAAATTAGCTATCGCTTAAGGTCTCGTTTCGATTGGGGGGGGCAGATAGCAGGAGGTGGGGGGGGACACTAGGCATTGACCTTTTTTCTTGTTTTGCGTTATCATTTGCAGTTCATCAGGCTCTATGGGCTGGTTTTTTTAACTTGACGCAGTTCTCCGTACAAGAGGTTATAAAGTGAGTAAGAATCACCGCAAGGAAGTTAATCGCCGCCGTACATTTGGCATTATCAGCCATCCCGATGCCGGTAAAACCACCCTGACCGAAAAGTTGTTGTTGTTTGGTGGGGCGATTCAGATGGCCGGAGCGGTCAAGGCTCGCAAGGCGGCTCGCCATGCCACCAGTGACTGGATGGCCATGGAACAGGAGCGTGGCATTTCGGTCACTTCCTCGGTGATGAAGTTTAATTATCGGGATTATGAGGTTAACCTGCTCGATACCCCGGGTCATCAGGATTTTTCCGAAGATACTTACCGGGTTTTGACTGCAGTCGACAGTGCATTGATGGTTATCGACAACGCTAAAGGGGTCGAAACTCAGACCCGTAAATTGATGGAAGTCTGTCGTATGCGCAACACGCCGATTATGACCTTCATCAACAAGCTGGATCGCGAGGGGTTGCAGCCCCTTGATATTCTGGCCGACATCGAAGAGACTCTGCAGGTTGAATGCGCGCCCCTTTCCTGGCCCATTGGTATGGGAAAACGCTTTAAGGGCACTTATAACCTCTACCGCAAGCGTTTGAGCCTGTTTACGCCGGGGCAAGAGACTCGCACTCAGGATGCGGTGGTGATCGATGATCTATCTGACCCGCGCCTCGACGAACTGCTCGGCAGTCAGGCTGATGAACTGCGCGAGGATATCGCGCTGCTGGAAGGGGCGGCTAATCCCTTTGACCTTGAGCACTATCTGAAAGGCAACCAGACCCCGGTGTTTTTCGGCAGCGCCATTAACAACTTCGGTGTCGAGGAGATGCTCGAGGCTTTTGTCGAGCAGGCTCCGGCGCCCCGTCCTGCCCAGACCCTGACCCGCGAGGTATCCCCCTATGAGGATTCCTTTTCCGGTTTCGTGTTCAAGATTCAGGCAAATATGGATCCGGCTCATCGTGATCGTATCGCCTTTTTGCGGGTGTGTTCGGGAACCTTCAAGCGCGGCATGAAAGTCAGACATCATCGTATTGGTAAGGACGTGATTCTAGCCAATGCCACCATTTTCATGGCTCAGGACCGTACCCATGTTGAGGAAGCCTTCCCCGGTGACATTATCGGCATCCATAACCATGGTACGATCAAGATTGGTGATACCTTCAGTGACAAAGAACCCCTGAAATTCACCGGCATCCCCAGCTTCGCTCCCGAGCATTTTCGTCGGGTACGACTGAAGAATCCTTTGAAGACCAAACAGCTTGAAAAAGGTTTGAAGCAATTGGCCGAGGAAGGGGCGGTACAGCTGTTTCGACCGCTGATCAATAGCGACTATATTCTTGGTGCCGTCGGAGTGTTGCAGTTTGATGTCATCATGTCTCGGCTACAGAATGAGTACGGCGTCGATGCTTTGTATGAGGGTATTACTTACGCCACCGCCCGGTGGGTGGAATGCGAGGACAAAAAAAAGATGGAAGAATTCGAACAGAAAAATCAGGCTAATCTGGCTACGGATTCCGAGGGCGGGCTGGCTTTTCTTGCTTCCAGTGAATGGCGGCTGGGACATACTATTGAACAGTGGCCCGAGATCGTCTTTCACAAGACGCGGGAGCATAATTAGTTTTTATCCGGAAAAGCTGGAAGGATACAGTGCAGTTTTCATGTTCTGCTGTTGGGCTTCGTTGGGGATGGGAATAAAAAAGGACGGCTATAAGCCGTCCTTTTTATGCTTCAACTGGTGTAGCTGGAACTATTTTTTGGTTTCTTGGTCGTCGAGTTCCTGTACCTTGAAGACAAAGTCGCTCATGGTATCGGCCATCTGTTTGATCCGTTGGGCCCATTGTTGAAGAAACTCTTCGCCCTCTGGAGTCAGGCGGTAGAGACGTTTGGCCGGTCCGTGACCGGAGACATCCCAATCGGATGTTACGTGGCCGCTGATCTCGAGTTGGCGCAGAGTTCTGTAAAGGGCGCCTCGATCGGTAATCGCATCGGTCAGGCTGTGTTCGGGTAGTTCGCTGGCTAATTGGTAGCCGTGAGCGCTGCCTAACTGTTTGAGCAGCAGTAGAACCACCGGCTCGATAAATCGGGGAATGTTGCCGAAGCCGCCGCCCTGTGGGCCACGTCCCCGGCCCTGGCGCCAGGGTCCGCGGGGCATGAGATTCCTTTCCGGATCAGGAAAAATAGATGGTAAGATAAATAATCGATTTAGTTGGCAGGTTAAACTAAGCGGAACCTATTTGCAACCGGGTGTTGTAAAATGGATTTTTTATGAAACGGTTCTTGCTTTTGAAAGGTAAGGGGTATCGTTACGCCCATTTCGTGGAACAGGCTCGATTTTAAAGGCTTTTTTGATTTATTCTGTACTTCTGTAGTAAATTTCTGACCTCCCTTGGGCTGGGCACTGACCAGAATTGACCAATAAGGAATTGGATAGCATGAATGGCTTTACCGACAGGCGGCAAGGACGTCTGCGTATTAAAGAGGTTTTGGCAACCGAGGAGGCCGATGAGCGAATCATCGTGCGGGGCTGGGCCCGGACTGTACGGCGTGGCAAAGAGGTCGCTTTTATCGCCTTGAATGATGGTTCCTGTTTTTCCTCTCTGCAGGTAGTCCTTAGCCCTGAGGTAGAGCACTATGAGGCTGCGGTACGCTGTGGCACGGGTGCTTGCCTGGAGGTGGAGGGTTCCTTGGTTGCTTCACCGGCAGCCGGTCAGAGCTGGGAGGTACATGCCCGTCGAGTGAGGTTGCTGGGTACCAGTGACGCCGACTATCCGCTGCAGAAGAAACGCCATTCCTTTGAGTACCTCAGATCCATCGCGCATTTGCGGCCGCGGGCCAATGCTTTTGGTGCCGTGTTTCGAGTGCGCAGCGCGTTGTCTTTTGCCATTCATAAATTTTTCCGGGAGCGGGGTTTTCTCTATGTCCATACCCCGATCATTACCGGCAACGATTGCGAGGGGGCCGGTGAGATGTTTCGGGTTACCACCCTCGATGCGACCGGGCCACCTAAGTTGAATGGAGCCATCGACTGGCGACAGGATTTTTTTGGCAATCGCACCGGTCTGACCGTCAGTGGTCAGCTGCAGGGCGAACTGTTTGCCAGCGCCTTTTCCGATGTCTACACCTTTGGGCCGACCTTCCGCGCCGAAAATAGCCATACCAGCCGCCATGCTGCTGAGTTCTGGATGATTGAGCCGGAGATGGCTTTTGCCGATCTGGCCGAGGACTGCGCTCTGGCTGAAGATTTTCTCCGCTATCTGGTGACCTTTGTCTTGCAGGATTGCGCGGAGGATTTGGCTTTTTTCGATGAACGTATCGAAAAAGGTCTGCTCGCCAAACTTGAGGCTTTGGCCAAGGCGGAGTTTCAGAAGATAAGTTATACTGACGCGGTGCGACGGCTTGAGCAGGCGGGCCGCAGTTTTGAGTTCCCGGTAGTTTGGGGAGCGGATTTGCAGTCGGAACACGAACGCTATTTGACCGAGGAGGTGGTTGGTGGGCCGTTGTTTGTCACCGATTATCCGGCTGACATCAAAGCTTTTTACATGCGTCAGAACGACGATGGCAAGACGGTGGCGGCGATGGATCTGCTGGTGCCACGGGTTGGTGAAATCATCGGCGGTAGCCAGAGGGAAGAACGTCTTGAGGTGCTGGAAGTCAAGATGGGAGCTTGCGGCATCGATCCGCAAAGCCTCTGGTGGTATCTCGATAGCCGTCGCTGGGGCAGCTGCCCGCACTCGGGTTTCGGCCTGGGTTTTGAGCGGTTGTTGATGTACGTCACCGGCATGGAGAATATTCGTGACGTGATCCCTTTTCCTCGTACGCCGGGCAACGCCAATTTTTGATGCATTTCCAAAAACCTATAGTCAGAGCCCATCCGGAAACGATGGATGGACACAGCGCAGTTTTCATATGGGAAAAGAGCCGTTTCCGAATGAAAACTAGTCAGAGCCAAAGACAGGAGCAGAAACAGGATGCTGGAATACAAGGTCGTCGAAACCAGCCTGGTAACGGACGAGGCATTGGAAGAGATTCTCAACGAGTGGACCGCAGCCGGTTGGCTTTACGAAAACATCCAGTTCGCTATGCGTGAGGCCAGTAAGCGGCCGGCTATGGCCTTTGTGCTCTTTACCCGTTTGGTCGACTGAATCAGTCGTCCCAGTCTTCGATTTCTCGGTAGATGATGGTCTTTTTGGGGTCGGAGGAAGGCGTTGCGCCGCAGATTTTGCAGGTCGGCTCCAGAGGTTCGTCTTCGAATAATTCCTCTGAGCCGAGTTCAATGGGTTTGTCGGTGCAGGTGCAGTACCATTTGCGATAGATGCTCATAGGGCCTCCTCATCGGTTCAGTGAAGGGTTGCTCCTGATGCGGGCAGCAACCGAGAGTAGATGCCACCTTTAAACACTATAGCAAATGACAACCGGTAAGTCTCTGTCTGTTGTCGGATTCTCAGCATTCGGGTCGAAGAACTCAGTAACTGAGACCGGTCTTTTTTCGCACCTTGCGCAGGGTTTTTGCGGCGGCGTAACGGGCTTTTTGGGCACCCTCGGCCAGAACCTTACGCAGAGTTTCCTTATCTTCCAGCAACTCCTTGCGCCGTTCGGTGTAAGGGGCGAAAAAGTCGCGAACCGTTTCAAACAATTCCTGCTTGACTTCGCCGTAACCGAGCCCGCCAGCCTGATAACGCTGGCGCAGGGCCGTCTCCTGTTGTTTGTCCAGAAACAGCCGGTAGATCTGAAATACGTTGCAATTGTCCGGATCCTTGGGGTCTTCCACCGGGGTCGGATCGGTTACGATGCGCATGATCTGTTTACGCAGGGGCTTTTCGTCGAGGAACAGATCGATGGTGTTTTTGTAGCTCTTGCTCATTTTCTGACCGTCGAGGCCCGGCACCGTGGCCACCTGATCGTCGATCTCTGGATTCGGCAGGGTGAAGGTCTCGCCGTAGTGGTTGTTGAACTTGATGGCGATATCGCGGGTCACCTCGACGTGTTGCTTCTGGTCCTTGCCCACCGGTACCGTTTCGCTCTGAAACAGCAGAATGTCCGCCGACATCAGCACCGGATAGGCGAACAGACCGTGGTTGGCGGCGATACCCTTGGCGATCTTATCCTTATAGCTGTGGCAGCGTTCCAGCAACCCCATGGGAGTAAAATTGGACAGAATCCAAGCCAGTTCCTGCACCTCGGGAACGTCGGACTGGACCCAGAAGACGCTCTTTTCCGGATCGAGGCCCAGGGCCAGAAAGTTGGCCGCCGCCTCCAGGGTGCCAGTGGCCAGAGCTTTGCCGTCGCTGAGACTGGTCATGGCGTGGTAATTGGCAATGAAGCAGTACAAATCCTGGTGCTCCTGGTAGTCGATCATCTTCTTCATCATGCCGAAGTAATTGCCCAGATGCAGGGAGCCGGAAGGCTGTATGCCGGAGAGAACGCGCATAGTCGAAACCTCTTTGTTTGGTTATATGGGGGCCGATAAAAGAAAGCCGCGGTCAGTTAAGGCCGCGGCTTTTTTGTTTTTCCATCGCCGGTGCTACTGGCGGCAGATTCTCTTGCTGGGTGCGCGAACCGTTTTAAACTCGGGTTTTGCGCCACCCCTGGTAAGCTATATACGATAAATTCATAGATTTCATGGTGCCCAACGTTAGCAGTTCTGCAGCAGCTCGTCAACGGCCAAATCAGGCCTGTTCCACAGGCTCCGCTGGAGCGAACAGGCTTGCCAGTTGTAACACTTGAGACAGTTCGATACCGCTTTCCTTGAGTATCTTGAGAAAGATCGGAAAGAGCTGCATTAAAAACATCTGGTCCTGCATGGCGTCTTTGGCCAATTCCGGTAACGTGTCGAGTAGAAATGCTTTTCTGGCGTCGCTGTCAAGGGCCAGTACGGCTTTTTTGAGTTCTTCCGGGGTCATAAAAAATAAATCCTTTTGAAATAAAATCCGGGTTTATGCTTCGCCAAAGGCAATGCGGTAAACATCCCGGTAGTCGTGGGCAAAATGAACATCAAGGCCTTCTTTGAGATAATCGGGCAGTTCATCGAAATTCTTGCGATTCTCTTCGGGGAAGATGACCTTATTCAAACCGGCCCGGCGCACGGCAATGGTTTTTTCCTTTACGCCGCCGATGGGTAATACGCGCCCGGTGAGGGTTAGTTCGCCGGTCATGCCGAGTTTTTCAATCACCGGTTTACCGGTGATCATCGACAGCAGGGCGGTGGTCATGGTGACCCCTGCAGACGGACCGTCTTTAGGCGTGGACCCGGCTGGCACGTGCAGATGCACGAAGTGTTTGTCAAAGAATTCCGGATCAATTCCGTATTCTTGCAGGTGGGCCATGACGTAGGAGTAGGCAATCTCGCTACTTTCGATCATGACGCTGCCGAGCTGCCCGGTTTGCTTGAAACCTTTGGTTTTGCTCGGCATGGCCGTCGCTTCGATCTGCAGGGTGACTCCGCCCATGGAGGTCCAGGCTAATCCGGTAGCTACCCCCGGGACTCCTTCAAAGACCTCGTCTTTGGTAAAGATCGGTTTGCCGAGATACTCCTCGACGTTTTGCTTGCCGATAGTGATCCGCTCGGTTTTTCCCTCGGCATAGGCCATGGCTGCTTTGCGCATGATTTTTTTGATCAGGTTCTCCAACGAGCGTACTCCCGCCTCGCGGGCATAGCCGTCGATGATATCGTGTAAGGCATTCTTGCGAATAGTGATCTGGGACTTTTTCAGGCCGTGATTTTTAAGCGCCTTGGGAATAAGGTAGCGGCGGGCGATTTCCAGTTTTTCTTCGAGAATATAGCCGGCCAGGCGTATGATCTCCATGCGGTCGAGGAGCGCCGCCGGAATCGTGTCGAGGGTGTTGGCCGTGGCCACGAACATGACATTGGACAGATCGAAGGGAACGTCCAGATAGTGATCACGGAAGGTGGAGTTTTGCTCCGGGTCGAGAACTTCAAGCAAGGCTGACGCCGGATCGCCCTGAAAAGAGGCCCCGATCTTGTCAATTTCGTCCAGCATCAGCAGGGGGTTGGATGTGCCGACATTTTTCATGGCCTGAATAAAGCGGCCCGGCATGGCGCCGATATAGGTCCGACGGTGGCCCTTGATCTCTGCTTCGTCCCGCATGCCACCCAGGGAAAATCGGTAAAAAGACCGGTTCAGGGCACTGGCGATGCTCTTGCCAACAGAGGTCTTGCCCACCCCGGGGGGACCGACCAGGCAAATGATCGAGCCGGAGATATCGCCCTTCATTTTACCGACGGCGATGAATTCAAGAATCCGATCCTTGACGTCCTTGAGGCCATAGTGGTCTCGATCGAGAATCCTTCTGGCCCGGGTCAGATCGTAAGAATCCTTACCATGCTTGCCCCAGGGTAAAATAGTCAGCCAGTCCAGGTAGTTGCGCGACACTGTATATTCGGGTGAGGACGGATCTAACAGGCGTAGTTTTTCCAGTTCTTCATCGATGGTCTTTTGCGCTTCTTCGCTGAGGGTCAGCTTCTGCAGACGTTTTTGAAATTTTTCGATTTCGCTGGTCTTTCCCTCTTTCTCCAGGCCGAGTTCCTGTTTGATCTCCTTAAGCTGCTCGCGCAGGAAAAAATCCCGCTGCTGCTTGGAGACTTTGGCCTCGATCTGTTTGGAGATTTTGGTCTGCAAACGAGAGACTTCCAGTTCTTTTTTCAACAGTATCAGTACCTTGTCGATGCGTTTGCGCACATCAAAGGTTTCGAGAATCTGCTGAAGTTCCGGTCCGTCGCTGGAAGTCAGGTTGGCGGCGAAGTCGGACAACCGGCCCGGATCGTCCATGCTCTGGCGGTTGAGAAACAGTTTGATTTCTTCTGAATAGAGGGGGTTGATCTGTACCAACTCTTTGAGGGCGGAGATGATGGCCATGGAATAGGCCTGCAGCTCGGCATTGACCGACATTACGGTGGCCAAATGATAGCTGACGTGAGCAAAAAGTCCCTGTTTGGAGGGCACTAATTCATCGACGCTGAATCGTTCCAGGCAGTTCATCAGCAGATGGATGCTGTTTTCGTCGGTATGTAAGACCTTCATGATTTTGCCGACCACCCCGATCTGATACATGTTTTCGGCGGAATCGGGTTCATCCGGGTCCTTCGCCAGCACGAAGCCGATGGTTTTAGACGGGCTTTCGGAGGCTCGCTGAGCCATGGCCAGTTGTGGTTTGCCGCTCAGGACCATGGGTACCAGGGTGCCGGGAAAGGCAGGCCGAGGCCGCAGCAGGATGATGGGCAGAGTCGCTGGCAGTACGTCGCTGGCTAATATCAGGGCGTCTTGACGTTCTGCTTCGTTTTCATCTTTCTCGGCATCAATCAGACTGTCTTCGTTATCGAGAATAGGGGGGATGTCTTCAGATTTTTCCTGTTCATCATTCATGGTTTTCCCTCTCCTTGAAAAGTACTGTAATAGGATAGCAGGCAAGCTAATCATTGCACCTGGGAATGTCAACCGCTTAGGCAGAGCGAGCGTTCTTTAGTCGTGTCCGTTCAGTCTTTTAATGAAGTATGGGTTGACTCAGGTTTCCGGAAAGGCGCAGGCGGCGGCCACCTTCGGGGGTACTGTTGCCGATCAGCGAAAGCAGCTCGCCAAGGATCGGGTCGAGGCCGCTGCCGGGACGCAGTTCAAGGGTCAGATTGAGCCGGCTGTCGGCCGGTGATGAGCCGATCATAATGGCTCCCTGACCTTGGCCCTCTAAAGCCCCGCCTTGCAGGGAGAGCTGTTTCAGCCGCAGGGTTTTGCCTTGACCTTCCGCCTGTAGAATCAGGCGGCCGAGATCAAGACTGCCGCCAGCTACGCCGTAGGCTTTCAGACCGGAGAGCCGAACTTGATTGAGGGCTAGATTCAGGTTTTTTTCGCCGGGCTGCTGCAGTGGCAGCCGACCACTGAAGTTACTGTTCTGCAGCACCCCCTGAATGGACGTTCCGCCGCCGTTTTGCAGTTTTTCCTGTAGTGTGACTTGGTTTGCAAACAGGGTGGTCTGGCCATTGCGACGGAAGGTCCCGGTGAGGGTTCCGTCGTTCAGGCTGGCACTAAAACGCAGACCCGGGGCGTTACTCAGCAGTGAAAACCAGATTGGCGAGACCCGCACCTTGCGAAAAGGAATGGATCGATTGGTGGGCTCCGCCAAGGTTAAATCGACCTGGCTGCAGGCTAGAGAGAAGGGGAAGAGCAGTCTCGGAGGCGAGAGCTGCGCCTGCAAACCGAAGCTCTGAGTGAGTTCTATTTGCAGGCGGGCTTTTAAGGTGTGACTGGGAAAAGCCCAGTAAAAGCTCATCAGCGCGGCAATAAGCAGCAACAGGGGGGCTATCAGCCACCAGATCAGGTGAGCCCCAAACAGGCGTCGCAAGGAAGCAGTGCTGATCATAAATTCCTCCGATAGCTGGCAAAGGTTATCACGACATCCAGCAGGTTACGGTCATCGAAACGTGGCTTGATGCGTAAGGTTTTCACCAGCATCGGTGCCGGCGCGGTATCGGCCATAAACAGAAGTTGCACCAGTTGGTTAAGTTGGATTTTTTCCAGTTTGACTTCAACCGCCTCTTCGCGAAAGCCTTCTATGGTGGCGGTCGGTTGCGGCCGCATGGAGATCAGGCTGTCCCGTCCGGCCAGGCGGATACTGCTCGCTTCCACAAAGGACAGCAGGG
This sequence comes from uncultured Syntrophotalea sp., assembly GCA_964555005.1. Lineage (GTDB taxonomy): Bacteria > Desulfobacterota > Desulfuromonadia > Desulfuromonadales > Syntrophotaleaceae > Syntrophotalea_A. The sequence continues at coordinate 11,223 of CAZKQY010000473.1, forward strand.
AAAAGTCGCCGCCGGAGGCCAGCCGGTGCTCGCTGACGGCCAGTTGTTGTTGCAATTGTTGATATTCCTGGCTCAGTAGACGAACTTCGCTCAGTTGTCGTTGTCGCGAGGCGATTTTAGTATCGAGACGTTTCATTGCGGCCCGGTAGGGGGCGACAATGCCGAACGAGACCAGCAGCACGGAGATAATCAAGGCCGCTGCCAATAGCGTAAGCCGCTCTCGTTGGCTGAGTTGGCTGAGTTGGCTGAACTGGTTCAGATTCCAATTCATGGATTTACCCCCCCGCTAAAGGTGAGGTTGAGACGGAAACCGATGCCCTGGCGGCCGATGCCGGTCTTGGCATCGCTGATCTGGGCTTCACCAAAGAGCGGCGATTGTTCGAGGCTGCGGGCGATTCGGTTGATATCGTCGTAAGAATCGGTAGAGCCTTCGAGGCGCAGGCCGTCGGCACCGTAAATTAAATGGTCGATGTCGACACGAATTTCTTTCGGCATACGGGCGGAAATTTCCTGCAGGACCGCCAGGGCCGAGGCGCTTTTGCCGACCCCGAGTAGTTGTCCTTTGCTGCGCAACTGGTCGATGGCCTGGCGCATTTGCAGGGGAATGTCCACGATGGCCTGGGTTTCGGGCAGGGTGCTGCGGAACAGGCTGGTTAATTGCCCTTGCAGGGCTTCGGCCTGCTGCGCTTTGTAAGTATAGCCGAGCCAGGCCGAAGTGCCGGCAAGGAGCAGGGTCAGGGCCAGAATTGCTCCGGCCGCTATGAGTTTTTTCTTTAACGCCGCCCATTCACCTTTAAGAGCAAAGGCGCCGCGGCGAAAGTTGCCGCCGTCCTCACGAGCAGAGCGCAGGGCGCGCCAGGCCAGAGTTACCGCCGGCAGAAACTCGGCGGCTACCGGTTGTCCAGCCAGCATCCAATCAGGAATCTCCGCTTGCTGCCCCTGTTGATGCAGAGCATCAAGAAGAGCTTGGTCGGCCTGGGGGCCAAGCAAATACAGGGGGAGTTCCCTCAAACGATGTTGGGCCTGCAACATGCGGCTCTGCTGCATGAGCCAGTCGCAGCGCTCAGAGTCGGGCGGGATTTGTGAAAACAGCCGATAGTCGGCGGTTTGACCTTGTTGCAACAGGGCAATGACGGTTTCCTCTTCCCGCAGCAAAACCACGATGGCCGTCTCGCAACGTTCGGCTAAGGCCTGCGGCATGGCGAAGGGCGCCAGATCAAGGAGCTGCAGAGGAATTTTTTCGGTTTCAAAGGGTTCCAGAAAATCTCTTACCACTTCTGCCTGTACGGTGCTGGCCGCCACCCGACAGCCTTCCTTTTCCCCTAGCCGAGAATGGGTGACGATCATGTAATCCTGATCGGTAACGGGCAACTGGGCGGTCAGGGCAAGGTGCAGGGCTTCGTCGATTTTCTTGGGGTCGGCAAAAGGATAGTGCAGCCAGCGGGAAAAACCGGCCGCCGCTGGCAGGGCTGCCGCCAGGCGGTCGCCATAAATGCGGGTGTCCCCGGTTAATTCGCGCAGAGCCTGGCGCAACTCCGCCTGGTCGGCCCAGGGGCGTTTGTCGGTGGCGAGGAGTTGCGGGCCGTCCGTGTGGTAACCGGCAATGGCTAGTCGTACCCAACCCCGGTCGATGTCGATGCCGATAAATCGTTTATCCATGAGCGGTCAATCAACCTTAAAATAGAGGATTTGGTTTCCGTCTTTGTTTATGTCGGCCTTCAGGATGCTGTTGCCGCTGCCGGTTTCGGCCAAAGCTGTTATGCGATAGCTGGCGCTGGTGACCTTGGCGTAGCGGAAGATGAAACCGTAGCTCCGTTCCAATTCCGGTAGTTCTTTAAGCTGGCGAAGGGCCTTAAATGGTGCCCGTTGGCGGGCGCTGATAATCGCCGACGCTGCCTCGGGTTCCATCTCGTCGGCTAAGGCCAATAGCAGCTCATGGCTGGCGGTATTGATATTGACCAGCCTGTCTCCCCAGATGGTGACATGGGGGGCAAGTTGTTTCAATAGCTCCGTTGAAAAGCCCCGAACCCTCAGCAACTCCGGCAGTTCATCGAAGCTGCTGTTCTTGATCGGGTAAGGCTTGGCGAGCCCCTCATAATAGGTTTTTTC
>CAZKQY010000474.1:0-6643 GCA_964555005.1 uncultured Syntrophotalea sp.
AATGCACCGTTTCTGGCCAAAGCTGATCTGCTGCTGGCAGCCGACTGCGTACCCTTCGCCTACCCTGACTTTCACCAGAAATATCTAGCCGGCAAAACCCTGTTGATCGGCTGCCCCAAACTGGACGATGTCGAAGCCTATACGGAAAAACTGACCATTATCCTGAGCCAAAACAACATCAAGAGCTTAACCGTGCTGCATATGGAAGTTCCCTGCTGCAACGGCCTGCTCAGCCTCACCCGTCAGGCGCTGGCCGCCAGCGGCAAGAACGTTCCCTTTGAATCCGTGACCATCGGGATCAAAGGCGAGGTAAAATAATCCAGGGAATTTGGTTTCAGCCCCCTGAAGAAGTTTCAGGGGGCTGACCAGATCACCCATTCAATGGCGCAAAAGATAGACCAACCGTCTCCGCTGATTACACCCCATTTTCCAAACACACGTCGTTCTATCCACTTTAGCCAGAACCTCTTGGTCCACTTTCCATTGTACTTGATTCTTTCCGTCTCGCTTTGGCCCTTTTACACCTCCTGTCTATAGGTGGTAATGTTTTTTTAATCTTATCGTAAAAGTCTCCTGTTCGCAGAAACAAAGAAGGCCCACACATCTCTTGGTCAAAGGGTTCACTTAACGTGTTGGCCAATATGTAAAATAAGAGCCTCCCTTGTTCTAAGGGAATGCTCTTATTGGTGCGCTAATCACTGACTCTAATTTTTATTGTTTGCTTAGTTTTATTGCGGCAGAGAACAAGTCCATTACCCCTCACCGGCAACGGATAAATCCTGGATAATCTGATAATCAATTTAGAACAAAATATAAGACGACCCAACCTTGGGGAAACAGATTGGGCCGTTTGATGTTTTGGAAATTGTGATTTTTTGGAATTCCTCTACCCCCTGTGTCGAGCAGCCAGAGAGATCGCTAAGCCTCCCAAAATGTGAACGATGCCGACAGGGCCAATGATGAGGAAGAGAAACCACCGACCTACGAATGAAGGAAGTGGCATAGCGAATCAAGGAAATAGCGCAGCAAATCAACAACGGTAATTGCTGCGTCGTTTTTCCCTTGGCTGGCAACCTCGGGTCCCGGCTGCCGTAGTGTCAGCCGAGGGCCGAGAGTTAAACGTGGACACAGGTGACCCCCCTTGCCGGCCAGTGCCAGCCCGAAACAGGCGTTTTCCGATTGACAGCCGCTCGGTTCCCGCTGGCCTACGGCCCAACGCTTGATCAGATCCGGCTGGCGAATAAAGGGCCGGCACATGGCAATATAGTCGACTTCATTCTGTGCCAGCAGTTCTTCAGCGACCTCCAGAGAACGGATGCCCCCCACCAGCATGACGGGAATCTGCAGCCGAGCTTTGGCGAGTCTGGCCGCCTCGCGATAATAGGCCTCGCTGGCCAAAACCGCCTTTCCGGAGCGGACTGCATGGTGGCGGCTCGGTCCCCATATAGTGCCGCCGCTGATTTCGATGCGATGCCGGCCTCTTGCAGCAGCTCCGCCACCCGGAGCATGTCACTACCCATCAGGCCACCTTCGATGAAGTCGTCGGAATTGATCTTGATCATGACGGCATAATATTCGCCCACCGCCAGACGAATCTCTGCTAGGACCTCAAGCACCATTCGGGCGCGGTTTTCAACTGTTCCGCCATACTCATCCTCGCGGTGGTTGTAATAGGGTGAGAGGAACTGGCTTAGCAGATAGCCATGGGCGGCATGTATCTACACCGCGTCGAAACCGGCCCGCTTTGCCAACACAGCGGCCTTCCCGGAGGCAGCCACAACTCGCCGAATCTCGTTTTTGGTCATCACCTGACATTTTTTCCCTTCCTGATTGGCAATAGCCGAGGGGCCTATCGCCTGTTCCGGTCCCATGCCGTAGACACCGCCGTGAGACAACTGCATAGCAATGACACCGCCTGCGTCATGGACCGCTTGTGGCATCAACGCCAGTTTCGGCAACAATTTCTCGTTATGCGCTCCCATCTGCCAAGGGCTTGCCTGGCCTTCGGGACAGACAAAGGCATGGCCTGTAATGATTAGCCCCACTTCGCCTTGAGCCAGTTCAGATCGGAAGTTGGCACCCCTTGGTCGTCAGACATCCCCTCCCAGGTTGCCGAACGCACAAAACGGTTGCGTAAATCGAGATTTTTTATCATCGTTCTCTCAAACAGTCTGGTCATGGCTGTCGCTCCTTTAAACCCTGTATAAGTTTCAATTTATGAGATTTGCCAAGCTCAGTTTTCAATTTATTCGGCACCAATCGGCTGCCGGAACATTATCGGCTGTCGATTGGTGAACTGCCACTGATCCTACTCGTCCCTTTCGTAATCAACAATACGCTCGGCGACCGTTTTGATGCTCAGCAGGTCTGAGTAGTTGATGTTATTGCCCAGATAGTTATTACCGTCGGTGCCGCACCCGAGGGTCAAGGAAGGCGGCAATTTGTTGTAGGTGAGACCAATACTTCCGTGCACTGCGGGCTGGTTGAGCAGCAGACGGTTGGCCGGAATTCGCAGAGAAAACTTCTCGACAACCTTCTCATCCTGGGCATGAACAACGGCGGTATGCCCGGCGCCCCCCCAACGAAGCTGGTTTCTGGCGGCTTCAATCGCTTCGTCCGTGCTGCCGTAAGTTATGTAACCAAGAACGGGAGAGAGTTTTTCGTGGCTGAACCAGTCTTCGGGACCAATGCTGGTAAGAGAAACAAGAAGCAGTTCCACATCCTCCGGCACCTCGAAACCGGCCAGTTTTGCAATATCCTGAGGGGATTTGCCCACAATCGCAGGGGCCGGAACGCCCCTTTCCTTGTCGAACATGACCGCTTCAAGCTTAGTCTTTTCTTCTCCGGTTACCAGGTAGGCCCCTCGTTCGACCAACAGCTTCAAAGCCTCCTCGGCAGTTTCCTGATCGTCGAAGATCATCGACTGATCGGAGGAGCAGATGGTGCCATTGTCAAAGGTCTTGGAAAGGATCACGTTGTTGACCGCAACACTGAGGTTGGCCGACTTGGAAACAAAAACCGGGGTGTTGCCGGGGCCGACCCCGATGGCGGGGTGGCCGGAGCTGTAAGCCGACTTGACCATGGCGTTGCCGCCGGTGGCAAGAATCAGATTCACTCCCGGATGATTGAAGAGGAGCCGGGTTTTCTCGATGGATGGTTCTTCGATCCACTGGATGCAGTCGGCCGGAGCACCGGCGCTGATTGCCGCATCCCGCATGATCAGTGCCGCCTCTCGGCTGCACTGCTGGGCACGGGGATGGAAGGCGAAGATAAGCACGTTGCGGGTTTTCATGGCGATCAAAGATTTGAACATGACGGTGGAGGTCGGGTTTGTGGTTGGGGTAGCGGCCGCCAGCACTCCGAACGGTTCGGCAATGTACTTCACGCCTTCTTCTATCTTGATGACCCCGACGGATTTCTTGTCTTTGAAGTACTCATAGACCACATGAGCACCGAGATGATTTTTGATGGCCTTGTGATCCGCGCGGCCGATGCCGGTCTCTTCAACGGCCATTTCGGCAAGCTTTTGCTCGTTCGCCATGCTCACTTCATCCATGGCCGCAGAAATGTCGTCAACCTGCTTTTGGGTGAAGGTTTTGAATACGTCCGCGGCTTTTCTGGCATTGGCTACCAACTGATCGATTTGTTGATTGGCACTGAACATGATCGCTCTCCTCTCTGTTTGGATATTCTCGCATGTCGATTCCGCCTTACCGACTAAGGCGGGCCCCAATTAACATCGGGAGGTTTTCTATGATATTTCTCCTGCCAAGCTTCTTTCCCGTCTAAGGGCGACAACCGCCTTTCTCCATAGCTGTTTGCTAAGGTCGCCCACAAAACAAGTCAATTAGATCCATACCGGTCGGTATCTTTTTAAGTAAAAAAAAGCTAATCACAACGCAACGTTTCCAGGTAATCGATCAACGCCTCGGCACTGGTCTCCAACACAGCATGGTTCTGACAGGTTTTAGCCAGACTGCGGATCCCGGCGATGGACGCAACGATAAAGGTCGCCACCTTGAACGGATCAATAGAGCGCCTGACGCTGCTACAGCCCTGCCCGCGGGCGAGGATTGCTGCAAGGCTCTGCGTCCATAGGTCATAGATAAATTCCACCCGCCGCCGAAACCCTTCGTCAATGGGCGACATTTCCAAAGCCAGGTTGTTAAGAGGACAGCCGAGCAAAAGATCTTGTTCGGACATGTCTTTAAACCGACTGGCAATCATCGCCTGCAAGCAGTCAATAGGGTCGACACACTGCTCTAAAGGACTGATCCAAGTTTCCCGCCCTTGAACAACAATCACTTCTTCCAGCACCGCGTAACCAAGGGCCTGTTTATTAGGGAAATGATGGTACAATGCCCCCTTGGTTAATCCGGTGGTAGCTAAAATTCTGCTCAGACTGGCCGCCTGAAAACCATGAAGGTGGATTTCCTGAGCGGCCGCCTCCAGAACTGTATGACGTGTATGAACCGGGTCTCTTTGCTGCTTCATACCAGTCAGTATGCACGTGACCTTATTGTTTGTCAAGACCTCAACTCATGATTTGAATAAGAAGGAGATTGATGAGCTGATCAGAGATTCCAAAGTACCAGGTTGCAGCAAAACGGACATTGCTGAGCATTAGGAATAAGCCAGGCATCGGTCTATAACCTATACACTGAGAAATGGGAGAAAGCGTTTAAAAAAATAGCGATCAATCAGCAAAAGCCCCTGATCAAGGAATCAGGGGCTTTTGCATTATGAAAGAATGAAGAACAGTCAATCGCTGTCATGTTCCCCAAAGTTGTCCTGCTGAAAATTTTGTGTTTACTGAAGGTGGTAGTTATAGATCTTAAAACTTCTGCGTTCTGAAACACCTTGCCCTCGAATAATCGCATCCTAAAATTTTTCCGGATAAAAAATCTTTCCAACCTATTGAGGATTGGAGGGATTAACCAAATAAATGAAAACATCAACACGATAAGTGACCCCCTTGACCTGTTAGTTGCGGGCCTTCTTTATTTCTGTATAGTTGCCGACTACTGACCTACTTAACGAGCAATTCAGTTATAAAGCGCCCGCCGGCTGTTTCAAACTCGACCGCAAAACGCGCGGTTTTGCCCGGTGCCTCACAGGTATAACCCCGCCCGGAAATGACCGAAGGGATCGACAACTGCACATCCTGCCCCTGCTCGGGCAACAGATACTTGATACCGCCGGCGACCATATTGGCCAGCTCGCCGATGGCATCCTTGACTTCATCGTTAACTTCGTCAAGATCGAGTTCTAAAAAGGCGTTGGTTATGGCGATAGACACCTCCTCGGGCAGATGAATAATCACCGTTCCCTGCAGATTGCCAGCAAAACCGAGCATACCGGATAACATGCGCTGATCCGGCCTGGAGGCCGGTTCGCCAGCCAGCACCGTTACCTCCAGAAAAAACATGGTGGAAAAGATTTCCCCTACCGCCTGATTAATGATCTCTTTATAATCCATCGTAAGGAACCCTTTCCCGCGTGAAATCTATCAAAAACAAGAAGCATGCAGGCCGGTTACGACAGCCTGAAAACCGGTAGTGGATAGCAACTGACCTCTATCTTTACGGTATTATAGAGTTTTGTGTCAAGGTCGAAAGACGCTGCGGATTGTAAGAGAATAGTCAATCACTGCTCGGTTGGCACCGGAGGTCTTTTGGCTTGCTTGGCGGCCACAACAAGTTCCTTCCCGCTACTCGCAATCTCCATTCCGTCCAGATTAACATAAACGGTCGAGGTTCTGTCCCTCTCTTCTTGACTTACGCAAAACTTACGCATATGCTTTGCGGACCAACACAGGAGTTATGCATGAGTCCTACCCCAAAACAAAAGCAGGTGTTTGATTTCATTGCCCAGCACATTAAAAGTCAAGGGTTCGCCCCTTCTCAACAGGAAATCGCCAAGGCCTTTGGTTTCCGTTCCCTTGGCACGGTGCAGAACTATCTGATCCGCCTGGAGCGCGAAGGGTTGCTGAGCCGCGACTGGAACGGCCGGCGCAGCCTGCGATTAGCGGCCGTTACCAAATCGGGCATGCAGCTGCCGCTGGCCGGAACCGTTGCCGCCGGCAAACCAATTGAGGCCATCGAAAGGTCTGACACCATCGATGTCCCCCCGGCAATGGTCGGTGCCGGAGAACACTTTGTGCTGCATGTTGCCGGCGATTCCATGATCGATGACGGCATTCTGGATGGCGACTACATAGTCGTACGCAAACAGGCCAGCGCCGAAAACGGCCAGACCGTGGTCGCCCTGCTCGAAAACGAAGCCACCGTCAAACGCCTGCAACGTCACGGCCAGACTGTTGAGCTGCATCCAGCCAATTCAAGTATGCAACCCATCCTGGTTGACGCCGAGCTACCCTTTAGTATCGCGGGAGTGGTGGTCGGAGTGATCCGTCACTACCGCTGACATGACGCGCGATATTCTTCATCTGCTCGTACCCGACTTTGCTGTCGCTCTGGCACGGGCTGTTGAGCCCTCACTGAAACATCGGCCTTTAGCCGTAGCTGCCGGTCAGAGTCAAGGCAGTCTGCTGCGCTGCGTTTCCATAGAGGCCCGCCGGGATGGCGTAGTCCCCGGCATGAACGTTCATTTAGCCCGCAAATGCTGCCCTGCCCTGCAGTTA
>CAZKQY010000475.1:0-3520 GCA_964555005.1 uncultured Syntrophotalea sp.
TTGTTTGAGGGCAAGTCACCTCAATTTATGCTGCCTCAATAGTTGCTATCCGCCCCCAATCCAAATGTGTGGTTTGAGAGGTGCTGAATAGTTACGAAAATAGATGTAAATGATTTGAAGGGTCGGATTTCTTCAGGAGAGCAAGTTCGGCTTCTGGGGGGGGCTTTTCAAGCTGATGCTGAGTCAGGAACTGCTCAAAGCTATGGGCAGGTAGTGGACGGCTGAAATAATACCCCTGTCCGTAAAGACAGCCGAGCTTTTGTAAGAAGGAAAGTTGTTCTTGAGTTTCGATCCCCCCGGCGATAACTTCCAGGTGCAGGGCGCGAGCCAGTGCGATGATGGCCTCGACAATAACATTTTGGCCACTCTGGCCGTCGATTCTCTTGACGAAAGACTGGTCGATTTTTAGTTTCGCCAAGGGGAAACGGTGTAGATAACTCAGGGAAGAATAGCCAGTCCCGAAATCGTCGATAGCCAGACTGACCCCTAAAGCGTTGAGGGACTCCATGGTCGTAATAGTTTGGCTGATGTCTTCGACCAGCACATTTTCGGTAATTTCAAGTTCCAGCCAGCAGGGTGCCAGCCCTGATTCATCCAATGCCTGGGCCACTGTTTTTACCAGGCCTCTATGGCGAACTTGCCGGGGAGAAATATTTACTGCGACCTTGCAGGGAGGAAAGCCTGCCTGCTGCCATTGCAGGGTTTGTTGGCAGGCTGTGTTAATCACCCATTTGCCGAGGGGAATAATTAAGCCGGTATCTTCGGCCATGGGAATGAATTTGCTGGGCGGGATTATTCCAAGGGTTGGATGAATCCAGCGTACCAGGGCTTCCATTCCGGTTATTTTACCGGTGGGAATTTCTACCTGTGGCTGATAGTAGAGGGCTAGTTCCTGGTTTTCGATGGCTTTGCGCAGGTTGCTATCCAGAAACAGAGCCTCTTGCGCCAGCGTGTTCATGTCCTCGGTGAAAATCTGGAAATTATTGCGGCCTTTTTCTTTGGCCCGGAACAGGGCTACATCGGCGTTTTTCATAAGAGTTTCCACCGTCAGGCCGTTGACGGGAAAAATACTGATGCCGATGCTGACAGTTATGTACAGCTCTTGAGCGTCGATGTGATAAACCCCGGATAGAGTTTTGAGGATCTTTTTGGCCACGGTGGTGATTTCGTGGGATCCGGGATTTTGTTCCAGGGTGACGACAAATTCATCGCCGCCGAGTCGGGCCAGGGTGTCCGATTTCCGGATGATGCTGGTCAGGCGTTTGGCGACCTCTTGCAGAACCTTATCCCCTATTTCGTGGCCCAAGGAATCATTGATGTTTTTGAACCGGTCCAGATCGAGGAACAACATCGCGATGCCTTGCTTTAGGCGTCGTGCCGTTGATAAGGCATGGTGCAGCCGGTCATGGAACAGCAAGCGGTTGGGCAGGTCGGTGAGGGGATCATGGTTGGCAAGATAGTCGAAGCGGGTCTGCCCGTCGCATAACTCTTGATCCCGTTTTTCGATCTGCCTGAGCATTTCATTGAAGTCTTCGATAAGACTGCCGAGTTCATCGTGCCTTTCCATTTTTACCCGCTGGCTATAATTACGTTCTTTCGATACTAATTTCATCGCGGCAGCGAGTTGCTCAATTGGTTGGGATATGATGCGCTGTAGCCGTTCGGCTAATATCCAGGCAAGAAGAAAAGCTCCCACTAGTCCAATAAAACCGAAGGCGATGTACTGCAACAGAATGTTTTTAATCGTTTTGAGGCTGGTCCGCAGATAAATAAGGCCCAATTCTTCCGTACCGTAGCTGATGGTCTGGATTCTCTCGAGATAATGACCAGAAAAGAGGTAGCCTGCCTTTAGTAATTTCGCTGATGGATAGGCTGCGGGAAAATCGAGCGCTTTTTGTTTCTGGTAGCTGGAAAAAATTCGTCTGTCGGAATCGTAAATGATGGCAAGAGTCACTTGCGGATTGGCCGCAAGAGATCCCAAGGTTTCGTTAGCGGTACCCTGATCGCCGAAGATAACCGAGGCCGCACAGTTATTGGCGAGGTTGTAAATCAGAATATCCATCTCTTGCGCCAGCATATTGCGCAGAAGGGTGCGCTGCGTCAAAATAAAGATCAGAAAGAGTACAATTAACACCGCAAAGCTGGTAAAGATGATCACCGCTTTGAGCTTGTTTTTGATAGACCAGTTGCGTATGTCGGGTGCAGAAAAGAACTTCAAGCCCCCCCTCTTTCCTGGCCGTTTTTGATGATCGTTGTGGCCAGACGAAATAGTTTGGAGCTGATGATCAACCCGGCCTGTTCAGCGCTATCCAGATTGATGGAAAAACCGACGGTGGGCCGGGTGGCGTGCAAATGTAAAATGCCACCCTTGAGGGCGAAGTTTTGCATGGTGCTGATGGTCAGAATCGGCTGCTTTGCCACCGCTTGCATAAGGCCGATAAATTGTCCCGGTGAAACCTGGGGGATATACAGGATGTGATAGGGCAGGTTCGGAGCCAAGGCCTCTTTAAGCGATACTTGTTGTACGACAATGGTCCGGCCTTCCACCTGTTTCCCTTCCAGGCTGGAAAGTTCTTTCTGTAAGGGGCCGTCGCCTATGATAGAGATGAGCAGAGGAGTGTTCCGTGAGGGAACACAAATTTCTGGCCAGGTGACAAAGCGGGCAAAATTATAGATGAGGGCTGTCATGACCTGCTCTTTTCGCAGTTCGGCCTGACTTGCCGTTGGGAATGTCATAAGCACAATCCCGACAAGCCAACAAGTTGCTGCGTATTTAAAACCAAAATGACAATTCATAGGCTCTATAATGGAAGTTGTTTAAGGGATTCAGTAGCGCCAGGTGGCTTGAGCATAAACTGCTCGGGGCACTTCGGAGGCCGGAGTTTGAAACTCCGGGTCGAATTCCTGATGTCTGTTCTGCCACAGGTTTTGTCCGACCAGGGACAATTGCAGGCCCGGGCAAGGCTGCCAGCCGAAGCGCAGGTCCAAGGTCAGATAGCCATCGGTGTTCAGGGATTTGAGTTCGTCAGCATAGCGAAGCCAGAGATCGAATTCGATTTTATGGGGAAGATCCAGGGATGAACGGAGGGAAACCTGGTGTTTGGGACTGGTTCCTTTTGTCAGGGCGAGACTGATCGTGTCGTTGCTGCTCTTGGTGGTTTCGATATCCATCTGCAGATAGCTGTAGGCCGCCTGTAATCGCCAGGATTCGGCTACCCGCCAGTCGCTGGATACTTCAATCCCCCAGGTTTTGGCCTTCAGCTTATTGTCAATAGTGCCGGGAATTCTTATGTAGGCCGGTAGCGTGGAATAGTCAGGATCCAGGAACTCAAAGGAGCGCAGATTTTTGTAAATGTTGTAGAAGAGGGCCAGGTCCAGGGAAAACACCGGGCTTGGCGTGGTGCGGAAGCCGAGTTCCCAGGCCAGCAACTCTTCGCTGGAATAATCGGTGTTGCCATCGGTGGTAATAACAGCCGGCGGTGTGGATGGATGCGTCTCAATTTCGGATGTCCCCGAAAGG
>CAZKQY010000476.1:0-5989 GCA_964555005.1 uncultured Syntrophotalea sp.
GCCGCGCCCCGCCAGCCACCCTTCTTTTTGTCCAAGCCAACAAAAAGTCAGTAGTGTCCGGTAAGCCTTTTGCCCTAAGCTCCCCCTCCCTTGACGGGAGGGGACTTTTTTCCGGTACCCTTGGGGGAAGCTCGTTTCCCCTATGAAAACGGCACGGTACCCATCCAGCGTTTCCGCATGGGCACTAGCTGAGAAAAAGGATGCGAATTTGTGTCAAGTAGAAAGAACCCGTAAAGGAGTATAAACAATGGAGATTGAATTAGCTGAAGTGATCGTTGAGGCTTGCGTACAGAATGGTGTCAAGGTCGAGTTGCAAAAAGATTATTCGGCTTCTTGGATGCGTGGAAGAAAAACTAGTGGTGTTGTGATAGCCGGGGGCGATTTGGCGCAAGTTGTGGCGGCAATAATCGCCAGCGCTCACTTGTTTGTCGATGGTGAATTGCCGAAGTTTGCTATTGAAAATAGCCTTCGAGTCAGTCCTTTTCGACTTAGTTTGATCCTTTACTAGTCCACCCATACCGCAGACCCTGAAACCATGTTGTGGCTTGCCTCCTGTTATCATCAGCAAAAGGATTATGAATGGGCAACACGCTGTCTCAAACTGAAAGCTTATCGAAAATCTGGATATGGCTCTTCACTATTACCGGCTGTTCGCCCACACCTTCCATAAATCGCCGCTGCCTGCCAAGGCACTGGCCCGGCTTAACCCGGTTCAGTCGTGAGGCATCATCGCGCTCGCTCGCACATTGAAATATTGGACAGGACTCTCTCGATGCCGGTATTTATGAAAATCGTCCATGACGACAGGCCTGTTCCACCGGCTTCTTCAGGAATGATATACTTAGGGTAGATTTGTCCGACCAACCTGCCCGGGGAGAAACGAACCGTGAGCGAACCGATGGCGAATGATCGTCCAAACCCGTCCTTTGACCCGATCAGAGGGTTTCTTCCTGCGGAGGACCCGCTTAGGCGGCTGCCGCAAACCTTTGCCGCCTGGGAAGAGGTTGCCAAAAACCTGCCCAAAATCCTGGTTGGCGGCCGGATCGAAGCCATTCTCAACAACCTTCCCGTTTTTCCCGTTGACCAATTGGTCACGGACCGGGAGCTCGAACGGGCGATGGTCATCCTCTCCTTTCTGGGACACGCTTATGTCCTGGGAGGCGCGAAACCCCGCACCCGAATACCAGCCAGGCTGGCCGTTCCCTGGCATGGGGTGGCCGAGCGCCTTGGCCGGCCGCCGGTACTCTCCTATGCCTCCTACGCCCTGCATAACTGGCGGAGAATCGATCCCGACGGCCCGGTCGCCCTTGGCAACATCGTTCTGCTGCAGAACTTTCTGGGAGGCCTCGACGAGGAGTGGTTCGTGCTCATATATGTCGATATCGAGGCGAAAGCGGCACCGGCCATCGCCTCGTTGCTCCCTGCCCGTGAGGCGGTGAACAAGGGGGATTTTCGCGCTTTGACCAGATATCTCGGCGCCATTGCCGGTTCCCTTGAGGAGGTGTGCCGGACCCTCGACCGCATGCCGGAAAACTGCGACCCCTATATTTATTACACCCGGGTCAGACCGTACATCCATGGCTGGAAGGACCATCCGGGGCTGCCGGATGGTCTTATCTACGCGAGAGTGACGGCCTATGGCGACGCTCCGCAGCATTTCCCGGGGGAAACGGGCGCACAGACCGGAATCATCCCGGCCCTGGACGGAGCCTTGGGCATATCCCACCGGAACGACCCATTGAGAATCTACCTGATGGAAATGCGCGGGTACATGCCGCCCGGGCATCGAAAATTCATCGAGGCCATTGAGCGCGGCCCTTCCATCCGGGAATTCGTGATCGCCCACCACGAAAACCACCCCGTCCTTCGCGAAAAATACAATGCCTGCATTCAACTGATCGAACGGTTCCGCACCAGACATCTGGAATATGCCGCCAGGTATATCCAGATGCAGAGCCAAAAAAGCGCCCTGAACCCGACGGGCGTCGGAACGGGAGGCACCCCTTTCATGGTTTATCTTACAAAACACAAAGGGGAAACCCCGGACTTTTTGATCTAAACCGAAACCAGTGTCGGCCGCCTCTCGCGCATGGATGCCATGCAGGGGCAGGCGATGGCCATCGAAACCCAGCGCCGTCGCGAAATCCGGTTGCAACGCCTCCATTCGGCGCTTTCCCGCATCCAGGGCGACGACTACGGTCTCTGTACCGTATGTGAGGAAGAGATCGCCATCCGGCGGCTCAAAACCGACCCGGCAACGACCTTCTGTATCGCCTGCGCCTTCCGGCAGGAAAAGCGGTGAAAAAAGTGACAGGCTCGAATCGGTGAAGCTCATGCTTTTCGAGTCGGCTGTGATCTGACGGGAGGTCAGACAAACTGACGCCAGTTCCGCGGCATGGTTAAACGCTTTTCAACACCTGCCAAACGACGAATAAACAAATCGCTTAGCCTTGTACAGCTAAATCAAATTATCACTAACATCGCCTCCTTTCGTAACCCTGCTTGCTTCTGGTTAACGGCCGCGACCTTTCGATCTCCCGGAAAAACTCATTCCTTCTGGAGCTGCTAGCGTGAGTAACCACTGCTTTTAAAAAATTCTTCATTCGGGTAGTCTGTTGCCGTTAACGCTCAGCTAACGCCTTCATGGTATTAAGACAGCATTGCCGGATTCCGACAGGTGCGACCTTATTAACAGGCCGGTTCGCCCAGGGGATCTCATGACTTTTAAGCCGTTGGCTTTGATTTTCACAAGGGGAGACGTTAATGGACACACAGACTGCACAGGCGTCCTCGTGGGGGAGTCGGTGGCGTGAATCAAAGCTTATAAAAGCCCTGGGTCCGGGAATTCTGGTGGCTTGTGCCGCCGTGGGCGGTTCGCATCTGGTCTGGTCGACCCGGGCGGGTGCCCAATTCGGCTGGGGTCTGGTGGGGCTGGTGTTGTTGGCCAACCTGCTCAAATACCCCTTCTTTTTGTACGGCCAGCGCTATACGGCCGCTACCGGCGAAAGCCTGCTGGCCGGATACTATCGGCACGGCAAGCGGTATCTGTATATTTTTCTCGCCATCAATATTCTCACCGGTACGATCAATGTGGCGGGGGTGGCCATGCTCAGCGCAGCGCTGCTTGGCGGCTACGGTCTGATCCCACTGTCGCTTCCCCATTTGACCGTCGGCATTATGCTGGTCTGCGCCATGCTGCTCATTTTTGGCAGCTACCGCCTGCTCGATACCATGGCCAAATGGATCATTTGTCTGCTCGCTCTCGGCACCTTGATTGCCGTGGTTCTCGCCTGGCAGCACCAGGCACCGATGGCCGTCGACTTTGCTGCACCGTCCCCCTGGGAATGGGGCTCCATGGCTTTTTTAGTCATGCTGCTGGGCTGGATGCCGGCCCCTGTGGACTTGTCGGCCTGGTCGTCGCTGTGGATATTCAGCCGCGAACAGCAAACCGGCCATTTTGCCACCGTTCGCGAAACCAGCATCGACTTTTACCTGGGGTACTGTTCCGCCGTCGTCCTGGCGGTGGTTTTTCTGGCCCTGGGTAAATTGGTCATGTTTGGTTCCGGCCAGGCGTTTTCCGAAAACGGCATCGCCTTTTCCCATCAGCTGGTCAGTCTCTACACCTCCACCATCGGCGAATGGTCTCGGCCGCTGATTCTCAGCATGGCCTTCATCACCATGTTCAGCACCACTCTGACGGCCATGGACGGCTACCCCCGTTCCCTGGCGGCCTGTTGCGCCCTGATCGGCAAACTCGAAACCCGGCGTTTCAAGCAAATCCATCAGTTCTGGATTCTGCTTACGACCATCAGCGGGGCTTTGATCGTGCTGTCCTTTGTCGCCAACCTCCTGCAACTGTTGTCTTTTGCCGCCGTCATCTCCTTTCTGACCTCGCCGGTGCTGGCCTATATCAACTATCGAGTGATGAACGGACCGAACGTGCCGGTGGAGCAGCGGCCCGGACCGATCCTCAAATTCTTGAGCTGGTCGGGATTGCTGTTTTTTGTGCTGATGAGTGGCGGCTATGTTTACGTGACATTTTTTCGCCTCCCCTGAGCGGGGGATCTCTTTTTATTTTCCTTAGAATCATTTGATGCTGTTTTCGCAAAAAACCTTACGATGGCGACGCCATCATTTGATGGAGAACATTCATGCTTGAACTGTGCTTGATTGACCAGGTGACCATTATCCTCTATCTCGGCTGCGTGCTGGGAGTCGGCCTCTGGGCCGGGCGGCGCGTAAACGATCTGGAAGAGTATGCCGTTGCCGGCCGCAATTACACGGCCCCGATTATTGCCGCCACCCTTTCCGCCTCTTTCATCGGCGGTGGGTTCACCATGGGCAATGCCGAAAAGGTTTTCACCATCGGCATCGTGAATGTCGTGGTTCTGTGGGGATTCAGTCTTAAGGAAATTCTGGTGGCCCGTTATATTGCGCCTCAATCAGGACGGTTTCCCAAGGCGATTTCCGTTGGCGACGTCATGGAGGTGGATTATGGCAAAATCGGCAAAATCGCCACCGGTGTTTTTTCGGTCTTGCTGTGTGCCGGAATCCTTGGAGCGCAGATCGGCGGCATGGGCTATCTGTTCAACCTGTTTCTGGGAATTTCAGTGCCCAAGGGCATTATGATCGGCATGGGCATCATTATTGTCTACGACACCATCGGCGGCATGCGTGCGGTCGTGGCGACGGATGTGCTGCAGTTCTGTCTGTTGGCGATCGGCATGCCTCTGGTGCTGTTTCTGGGTGTCTACAAGCTCGGGGGAATCGGAGAAGTTTTGAATCAGGTGCCAGCCGGTCATCTGAGTTTTTTTAGCAATATCACGCCGGTAAAGTTTTTTTCTCTGTTTCTGACTTTTTTGCTGGGCGAGACGCTGGTTCCTCCCTATGTACGCCGTCTCTTCATCAGCAAGGATACCAAAGCCATCTGCCGGGGGACGCTGTGGAGTGGTCTGTTTTCCATCCCGTTTTTCGCCATATCCGGCGGCATCGGCCTGGTGGCCCTGGTTCTCAAGCCCGATCTCAATCCCAATATGTCGATCCCCTTTGTAGTGGAGTCGGTGCTGCCCATTGGCCTGCGAGGCCTGGTTATCGCCGGGATTATCGCCGTGGTCATGTCTTCGGCGGATTCATTTCTCAACAGCGCCTCCGTCGCTTTCGTCAACGATATCGTCAATCCCCTGCGCAAGGAGAAATTGAGCGAACGTAAAGGTCTGCTCTGGGCGCGACTTGCGACGCTGATTACCGGCACCCTGGCGGTGGTGATCGCCACCCGTATCAGCAGCCTGCTCGATATCCTGCTCTTTGCCTACAATTTCTGGTCGCCGATCATTCTGGTGCCGCTGGCCGCAACCCTGCTTGGCGTGAAGTCAACCCCCTTGGCCTTTATCGCCGGTGCGACGGCTGGCATAGTCAGCGTTTTCGGCTGGAACCAACTGCTCGGGGCTCCCGGCGGTTTCGACGGATTATTGATCGGGATTTTTGCCAATTTCATCATTTTCAGTCTGACCAATCGGCTGTACAACCCTCGAGTTCTGCCGGTCGCTTCTTGATTTGCAGAAATTTGTTGCCTGCGGCTGACGCGTCGCAAAGCTCATTGGCGGAGGATAGGAGAGCTGATATGACTGGTTTGCGCACTATCACATGGTGGGCCGGAATGCTAGGCGGTATGCTGCTGGCCACAGGGGTGCTGGCCGGTTGCATGGTGCCTGCTTCGTCGACCCCCTTGAGCCTGGACGATAAGATCGGCCAGATGCTGATGGTCGGATTCCGCGGAACGGCGGTGGACGAAAACTCTTTCATTGTCCGGGACATTCGCCAGAACAACCTGGGAGGGGTTGTGCTGTTCGATTACGATGTGGTTAAAGGGCAGGCCGGGCGCAATATTACCTCACCGGCCCAAGTCAAGGCGCTGGTCGCCGCTCTGCGGGAAGCTGCCCGGGTGCCGCTGCTGGTGGCCGTGGATCAGGAAGGCGGTAAAGTCGCCCGT
>CAZKQY010000477.1:0-6674 GCA_964555005.1 uncultured Syntrophotalea sp.
GGGCAAACCACAAAAGAACCCTCCAGGCTAAAGTGACCAGAGGGTTCTGAGAAAACATCAAACAAGGGTGCAGATTGACGCGGAGATTGGGAAAAAGGGCCGTTTCCGGATAAAAACCAGCTAGTGCCGATCCGGAAACTATGGATAGGCACAGCGCAGTTTTTATATGGGAAACGAGCAATTTTTCCCAAGGTCAAGGAAATCAAGCCCTTGCACGGAGGCGTAGTTGTTTACGCCGCACACGCAAGGGTGCGGATTGACGCGGAGATTGGGAAAAAGGGCCGTTTCCGGATAAAAACCAGCTATCAACGGCCAACCATGATACCCAAAGCTTCGGCGGTATGAATCAGATTACCCTGCGGATCGACCAGATTCAGGGCCCCGACGGCTTTTTCGATTTCTTTAGCTACCACCTCACGCCCCTTCAGAGCTACCATTTTGCCGAAATCACCCCTTTCAATAATTTCAACCGCTTTAACACCAAATCGGGAGCCAAGAATGCGATCGTAAGCTGAGGGGGTACCACCCCGCTGCAGATGACCGAGAACCACTGTGCGGGTTTCGATTCCCTGCCTGCGCTGAATCGCTTCCGCTACCACCTGCCCAATGCCACCAAGTCTCTCGATACCGCAAGTCTGTTTTGATGTTTCCTGCACAACCTTATGGCCCCCCATCGGTAGGGCGCCTTCCGCAACAACCACAATATGGAAACGACGTCCATTTACCTGTCGGTCATTAATATAATCGCAAACATGATCGATATGAAAGGGAATTTCCGGAAGCAAAATGACATCCGCAGAGCCAGCGATCCCCGACTCGAGAGCAATCCAACCCGCATCACGTCCCATCACCTCAACCACAATAGCCCGATGATGGCTCTCAGCCGTGGTATGCAGTCGATCAAGGGCTTCAGTAACCACCGACACCGCCGTATTAAAACCAAAAGTCACATCGGTGCCACACAGATCGTTATCGATGGTTTTAGGTATTCCC
Organism: uncultured Syntrophotalea sp.; assembly: GCA_964555005.1. Taxonomy (GTDB): domain Bacteria; phylum Desulfobacterota; class Desulfuromonadia; order Desulfuromonadales; family Syntrophotaleaceae; genus Syntrophotalea_A. The sequence goes on from CAZKQY010000477.1 coordinate 994, forward strand.
ACCACCGGCACGCCCATTTCGCTAAGCTGAAGGGCGATTTTCAAGGACCCATCCCCCCCGACCACAACCAGGGCATCGGCTCCGGTTTTTCGAAAATGATCGACGACCCGTTGGGACACGTCGATCATTTTAACTTCATCATCTTCCATCACAGGATAGTTGAAAGGGTTGCCGCGGTTACTGGTGCCGAGGATGGTACCCCCGCGCTGCAGAATTCCACGAACCGCAGCCAAATCAAGGGGGATCGTTTGCGGACCGTCAATTAACCCATCAAATCCGTCCAGAATACCAACCACCGACCAGCCCCGCTCAAGAATGGCAGCCCTGGTCACCCCGCGAATAACGGCATTAAGGCCGGGGCAATCACCACCGCCGGTGAGAATCGCTATCGACTTGATCATGCCTACTGCCCCTTTCGCCAAACTAAGCAAACGAAATTAATACAAAAATCAATGAAGCCCCAAACGATCAAACAGCAAGCCGGCAGCGCCAACCATACCGGCCTGTTCACCGAGACGAGCCCTAACTAACTGTAAGTGTTGACTATTGACGGCAAAAGCACGGCGAATCAGTTCCTGCTCTAGCGACGATTGAAACAAATCAAGACACTCGCTGAGACCTCCGGCAAAAAGTATTGCTTCAAGATTGAGCAGATTGGCAACCCCGGCAATTCCCTGACCTAAATAGCGACCAGCAAGATCAAATGCGCTCTGGGCAAGCGGATCCCCCCGGCGGGCTAAACGAGCGATACCGATACTATCAACGGTCTCTCCTTCCTTCCCCCTGCCCAGTTCCTGAAAGTTTTGTTTAATCCCTTGCCCGGAAGCATACTGTTCCAGACAACCGTGAGAACCGCAACCACAGGGACGCCCCTTGGCCTCGACAGCCAAATGGCCAATTTCCCCGGCTCCGCCGAAGGTACCCAGCCAAAGTTGGCGCTGCAAAATCAATCCACCACCGACCCCGGTCCCCAGAGCAAGGGTCAAAAAGGAATCAAAACCCTGGCCGCCGCCCCACCGGGCTTCTCCCCAGGCGATGGCATTAACATCGTTAATCACCAGAACGGGAAGATTCAACTCTCCCTGCAAGTGATCCTGCAATCCAAAGTTATTCAGCAATTGCAGATTAGGCGCGGACAGAATCCGTCCCACGGGGTCGACGATTCCTGCAACGCCGCAGCCAATCCCGACAATATGCAATCCCTTTTCAACAGCGCGGGAACGTAGTTCCCGGCAAAACCCCGTCAGGCGCTGCAGAAAAATTGGCAAGTCGGCTGCCGCATCCGTTTGCATAGAGCACTGTGCGCTGACCTGACCGTTTCTGGCCACCAGAGCACCCCGGCAATTGGTCCCGCCGAGGTCGATACCGATGGCCACGGCCTTATTCAACGAAGCTTCCGCTGTTCTGTGGCAATGGCCAGCTTAGCAAATCCACTCTCCTTGGCCAGATCCATTAAAGCCACAACCTTGCCATGCAAAGCCTCCTTATCAGCCAGCAACAAAAAAGTCATCTCAGCGGCACGGGGACCATACACCCCCAGTCGCCGTCGCAACTCGTCCACATCAACGGAATCTTTACCCAGAAAAATTTCTCCCTCTTCAGACAGATAGACCTTGATCTCTTTAATATCCTGTAGCCGTTGCTGACTGGATGTCTCGGGAAGTTTAACCGAAATACCCGGCGTTTCAACAAAGGTGGTAGAGATCATAAAGAAAATTAACAACAGAAACACCACGTCGACCATCGGGGTCAAGTCGACCCGTGGGCTTTCTCGTTTTTTACGTAAAAAAGCCATATCTAGTCTCCCAGGATATCGACTAGACGCAGAGAACTAGCTTCCATCTCCAGAACGATGCCATCGATGCGGCTGGAAAGATATTTATGCAACAGCAAAACCGGAATAGCGACAGACAGCCCGGCAGCAGTGGTGATCAGTGCTTCGGAGATACCGCCACCAAGGGTCGCCGGGGTTCCCATGCCCTGGGTCGCAATCACTGTAAAGGCTTTTATCATTCCGAGAACCGTGCCCAACAGACCGAGCAAAGGCGAAATGGTGGCAATAGTGCCGAGCAAGCCCATGTATCTTTCCAGGGGCGCTGATTCGCGACTGCCAGCCTCTTCAACCGCCGTTTTAATCTGATCGCGACTACGGCCTTTGGCCCGCAGAGCCGCCAAAAAAACGTGCGCCAAAGGCGTACCATAGCGCTGACAAACAATAATAGCTTCATCGATGCGTTGTTTTACGACCAGGTCCTCAACTTCTTTAACCAACTCAAGGGAACCACGGTTGACCCGATAGAAATTCCATAACCGCTCGAGAAAAATTCCGAAAGCAAGAACTGAACAAAGCAGAATCGGCCACATAAGCGGGCCACCCTGTTGAAAATAAGCCAACATAACAATTAGTCCTTTCTTGCCTGACTCAGGCTCAGGCTCAGGTTATCATATAAACGTTAAATATCCATTAATCGGGATACCCCAGGCGAGAAGACTACTCCTTACCCTCCCTTGGCAAACCGATAAAACATTGAGATAACAAACGATAGGTTTCTTGCAGATGCTGAGGAATCACCCGAACTTCAGCGAAAACCGGCATAAAATTAGTGTCCCCGACCCAGCGCGGGACCAAATGTAAATGGAGGTGATCAGCGATACCTGCTCCGGCGATACGGCCAATATTCATCCCAATGTTAAATCCCTGTGGCTTGCAATATCGATCCAGAACCTTTCGGGACAACTTTAAAAGTTGATGCATCTCGAGCATTTCCTCATCTTCGATATCGGATATATCCGCAATGTGGCGATAAGGAGCAATCAAAAGATGGCCATTGGTATAGGGAAACTTGTTCATCATGACAAACGCCAGGCGTCCGCGATGCAAAATCAACCGTTCCGTGTCTTCATCACGCTTGTCAGCTACGCAAAAAATGCAACCATCGCACTGTTCGTCCTTGCACTGCAAATAGCTCATTCGCCAGGGTGCCCACAAATGTTTTACCATGAATACTCCCTCGGAAAGGGCCAAGTTTCGCCCCGACAATCATCATTCAACGCAATATATCCTACACCAACTGATTTAAAAAGAGCTACAAAGTGTGAGGCAATTTATTTTCAAACAAGTCTTTCAATCCAATGAGATGATTCGCCCCTGAATTGACTCACCAACTTCCAAAATACCGACAGAATGAAAGGGCGCGTTTCGCCGATCAGTAGGACTGCCGGGATTGAATAACAATTGATCTCCCTGCCGACGGCAGGTTGGCATATGGCTATGACCATACACCATACAATCGATATTCTCCTCCGAAAACTCTCTCAACAAACGTTGTTCAAGACCGTTAAATGCCCCCCGGCCGTGCGCAAGACCAATACGAAAAGGTCCGGCTATGATAACTCTTCGCATGGCAAGATCGACAGACGGATCATCCATATTCCCGCAGACCGCCAGAACAGGACAGCCAGAAAAGCTGTTCAGAATTTGCGGATCTACCAAATCACCCGCATGCAAAATAAGGTCAACATCCTGAAAATACTCTTCTTGAAGAGTTTTCAGCAAAGTGTCATCGAACCAGGCCTCACCGATATGAGTATCAGAGATAACGCCGATACGGCAGGGCCATTTCATTGAAAAATAACGCACAGAATAATCCTAAAACACCAGAGGGTCAAACCAGCTGCATTGGCAAAAATGTACAGAATAACATATGAAAAATTGTTGCTACACGGCCTGGTGTTTTTTCAGCGGCGAAGGCCTCCAACCTGACCAACGCGCCAGCAGAACAACAATTGCAAAGATGAAAAATAACCTCACCAACAGAGCCTACTATTTCATTTCGGCAGTTTAACTGGTATGATGCAGGGCAGTCAAAAACAATTATCACCAATTTCAAATGATGTTGAGGAGAACAATTACCGATGCAATATATCAGCACTCGCGGCCAGATTCAGGAAATTTCGTTTAAAGAGGCTGTCATGATGGGCCTCGCGAACGATGGTGGGCTGCTCCTGCCCACCTCGATTCCAAAACTATCCGCCGGCGACATAGCAGCACTGGGCAAAATGGCATATCCGGAACTAGCATTACGGATCATCTCCCTATTTGCCGAAGGTATTCCAGCCGACGACCTCAAGGACCTGGTTGACCGTTCCTACCGAACCTTCAGCCACGAAGAAGTCACCCCTGTCGTCCATAAGGATGGCATTTATATTCTTGAACTGTTCCATGGGCCCACCCTGGCATTTAAAGATGTAGCGCTGCAATTTCTTGGCAACCTCTTCGAATACCTGCTAAAGGAACGGGGAGAGAAGATGAATATCCTCGGTGCCACCTCCGGAGACACCGGCAGCGCCGCTATCTATGGGGTACGAGGCAAGGACAATATTAATATATTTATTCTCCACCCTCATCAGAGGGTTTCTCCCATCCAAGAACTGCAGATGACCACGGTCACCGACCCCAACGTCTTCAACCTGGCTATCCGCGGCACCTTTGACGATGGCCAGCGTATTGTCAAAGAAGTTTTCGGCGACCTGGAGTTCAAATCCCGCCTTTCTCTTGGCGCTGTAAACTCTATTAACTGGGCGCGCGTTCTAGCTCAGGTCGTTTATTATTTCTATGCCTTTGGCCGGGTACAGCGGGACACCGGATGCAAGGAAGTCTACTTCTCTGTACCAACAGGGAATTTCGGTGATATTTTTGCCGGATATATCGCAAAACGCATGGGGTTGCCCATCCGTCGCCTTATTTTAGCCACCAACGAAAACGATATTCTGTCCCGCTTCGTAGGCAAAGGAGACTATTCCATTGCCGATGTGGTCGAAACGCCGGCACCATCCATGGATATTCAGCTAGCCAGTAATTTTGAGCGCTATCTTTACTATCTGCTGGATAAAAACACGGCCAAGGTTCGCAAGGCCATGACAGACTTTGCAAGCACCGGCAACTTAACTTTCGATGCGTCCCTGCAGCAACGGGTCGCCCAGGATTTTCTCAGTGGTTCTGCCAGTCGTAGCGAAACCATTGCCACCATCCGAGATTTCTATCAGGCGACAGGATATATCCTCGACCCCCATACGGCAATCGGCGTCAAGGTTGGCAAAGAACAAACGGGCGGAGAATGTCCACTTATTTGTCTGGCTACAGCTCATCCCGCCAAATTCGGAGAGGCCGTGCAGGAAGCCATCAACACCCCTCCTGGCATACCCGAGTCCTTAGCCGGCATTGAACAACGTCCCAGCCGTTGCGAAATCATAGATGCCGACACCAACTCGGTACGCAATTATATAGAGCAGCATAGCTGTTGATTCGGGTCCTTCAGCAACACCCCCGAGTTAGACAACAGGCTCCAAATAAAAAACCCCTCGGTCGTAAGACCGAGGGGTTTTTTATTTGACAATCAACAACTTAGTTAGCAGTCGTAGTAAAGAGCAAATTCTTCAGGGACCGGACGCATCCGCACCGGGTTGACCTCAGCTTCGGTCTTGTACTCGATCCACTTCTCAATAACATCATAGGTAAAGACATCTCCTTTAAGCAGAAACTCATGGTCCGCCTTAAGGGCTTCAAGAGCTTCAGCCAACGTACCGGCAACGCAAGGAATGTCAGCCAACTCTTCCGGAGGCAGAGCGTAAAGGTCCTTATCCAGAGGTTCGCCCGGATCAATCTTGTTCTCAATACCGTC
>CAZKQY010000478.1:0-1653 GCA_964555005.1 uncultured Syntrophotalea sp.
CCGCCGGTTTTGGCTTCGCCGGTACCGCCCGGCGCGGAGCGAATGTATTGATCGGTGATCCAGATGCGCACCGGTTTAAAGCCGCCTTTATAGTAGGGGCCGACGGGCGAAAGGATGATATAGCACAGGTACTGGTCGCTTGGTTTGACTCCCAGCACCGGTTGGGTGGCAATCATGGCCGGGCGGATATAGAGGCTGGTCCCATCGCTGTGTGGTACCCAATCAATTTCAAGGCGAATTAATTCCTTGAGGGCGTGCAGGAAAAAATCTTCGTCGATGGCGGGCATGCATAGTCGCTGAGCGCTGCGGTTAAATCGGGCGATGTTGTCTCGGGGGCGAAACAGGGCGATGCTGCCGTCTGGCCGGCGAAAGGCCTTGAGTCCTTCAAATATTTCCTGGGCATAGTGAAGTACCAGTGCCGCCGGATCAAGGATAAAGGGGCCGTAGGGGGCAATGCGTGCCGAATGCCAGCCGCGACCGGTGTCATATTCCATGAGGAACATGCGGTCGGTAAAGGTGCGGCCAAAGACCAGGGAGGTCTCGTCCTTAATGGGTGGCTTACGTTCTGTCAGGGGCAGGATTTGTAACTCCATGGTACCAGTCTCCAGGCCGGGATTGTATTGTAATGAGAATGAAATTTTTAGCATAACGGGTCCCCGCCTGGCAAGGGCTTTTGCTGGCTGGTCGTTTTACTTCAGCAGGCGCAGGTTCAGGGGATAGCGGAATGGTTTGTCCTTTTTGCACTGAACTGCGGCAATAATGATCATGATAAAGTTGAAGGCTGCCAGGCTGATCAGCAGGGGGATGCCGATTAGTATTACGATCAGAGCCGAGGCAGCGAGAGCGTAGATGCTGATGCTGATCTGAAAATTAAGGGCTTCTTTGCCCTGTTGATCGACGGTCGGGTAGAGGTCTTTCTTGAACAGCCAGACGATCAGAGGACCGATTAGATGGCCGAAGGGGATAAAATAACCGGCCAGGGCCGACAGGTGGCAGAGGGTGGTCCAGTTGCTTTCTTCATGGGTTTGATTTTCCATGGTGGCGTTCTCCCGGGCAAGGTGGAAAAGGTGTCTTTAATCTGCCAAACCGAGAAAGACCAGGGTCGATGCCAGGGTCAGGTTGACAATCTGCTCCGGTTGAATACCGGCCTGCAGGGCTTCCCTTAGAGCCTGGTCGAGTTGGCCGACTCCCTGGGCGATGTGGGCGTCGCTGCCCAGGGTAACCGGCGCGCCATATTGGGCACAATATTTGGCCAGCCTTCGGCAGTTGTCGGCGCTGCCAGCCCGGCTCATACCGAAGGAGGAATTATTGATCTCCAGGGCGGTTCCGGTAGCTGCGGCATGGCGGGCGATGGCCTGATAATCGAGGGGGAACTCCGGATTTCCCGGATGGCAGATCACATGGACTTGTGGTTTGTCCATCGTTGCCATGGCCGCTTTGGTGTTGTCTTCTTGGCCTCGGCCGGCATAACCGCAGCCGGGATGAAAGCCGGCCAGCACCAATTCCAGTTGGGCGAGTTGTGGATCTTCCAGGTCGAGTCTTCCCTCGCCAAGGATGTTGGCTTCGATGCCCCGTAAGATGCGTACTCCGCAGATCTGTTTCGGAATAAAACGCAAGGCCATAAAGTGGTAGAGATGGGGCCCGCCGGGCAGG
>CAZKQY010000479.1:0-6202 GCA_964555005.1 uncultured Syntrophotalea sp.
TCCTACCGTGCCGCCGAAGCGCTGCTGCGGGATTTGCAGGGTGGCAAGATAGGCCGTATCAGTTTTGAGCGGCCACCGGCACCGGTTTAGGAGACTATCGGACTTACCATGAGCCGAAGGAAAAATCGTCTGATTGGCCCAGATTCTCGATAATTTTTTCCAAATAGCCCTGCTATTCACTCTCAAATTTTCAAAAATCTGGTCTCAAATAGCCAATTTTTCGTTTCGGTTCGCCAAGTCTGACAGGCTCCTAGGTTTGATTCAAAAAGTTTCAACGAAAACGCCCGCTGGCTTTAAGTCAGCGGGCGTTTTCTATAACAGCTTATTATCGCGCTTATTCTTCTACGATTGATTTGCAATTACACTCGACAGAAGGGGCAACAGGGGTCACATCTGCAGATTTCCCAAAATGAATTCTGTAGATGCGACCCCTGAGGAACTTTCTGTAGATGCGACCCCTGAGGAACTTTGTAACTAGTTTAGAGAACTAGCTCGTTGGGTACGCAGACGCCGGTGTGCCTAGCAGTTGACGTTATGGAGGAGGCCAAAACGACTCCACCGCAGACTTCGGCAGCTTGGCTACCAAGGCGATTTTAAGGTCATCAAGATGAGTTCGTGACGCAATGCCGCAAGCTCATTGGCCAACTATGCGATGTCTAATTGCTGGTTTGAAGATCTGGGTCTTTTTGATCTGAGCAGAGTCGAGACGGGTTATCAGCCTCAGTATTATTAAGAGAAGAATGGAAAGGAGAAGTGTTCGAGGCCTGTACGCACGGTTATTTGAGAGGGTGAGGTGAGCTTGAATTGCTCACCTCACCCTACTCGATTGGCACGCCGTGCTAGACGATAGTGACCATTGGAAGGAAGCCTTAAAATAAGAAAGCCCCAAAAACTCTTACCAGTAATATCCAACATTCAGATTCACGCGTGTGGTTCGCTCATCATTGTTGGCTACAGTTTCATCGACCATATTTCCATTGCTGAAAATCATGTTTTCAGAGGAGATAATATCAAGGTAGGTGTAGACCGGGCCTGAGGCAAACATAGCACCAACAACGTTCTGCCAGATGGTCGGCTGATTGCTCGCCGATGGATCGATCATGGTGTTATCGGAATAGAGGGTGATGCTATCGAGCCACCTCAGGTTGGTCGGGATGGTGTAGGCAACGTTGGCGATCCAGATATCGGCCTCAGCCGGCGCCCCCCAGGAATAGGTAAAGGCTCCCATGGTGATGATGTCATCATCGAAGCCAGCTGGGTTCTCCGGGTCGTACTCGTAGGTCGCATACTCGAGCTGAACGTTCCAGTTGCTGTAGTTTCCGTTCATGTGCAGTCCGGCTGCCCAGTGGTCGCCGGTGTCATTGGTGTTATTGTTGTAGAGTTGTCCCCATTGGCCAGAGAGTCCAAGTTCGGTAGTACCGAGGTCGCCATGATCAAAGGTGTAAGCCAGGCGGCCGTTGAACTGGTTGGTCTCTTCGTTGCCAGCGGCCTGAGCGCCAGCATATCCGTCTTGCGCGTTGCTGATAACATCGATCGAGTAGCGATCAGCACTTTTGGAGTTGCCCAGTTCCTCGTTCTTGTAGAAGGCCAGGGTGAGATCGAGGGGGCCGTTGCTGTACAGTGCTTTGACGCCCATGTCGTAATCGTCTTCCAGACCGACGTAGTAAGCGCCGCTGAACCAGAAATTGTGCGACGCATAGGGCTGCAGGCCGAAGGGGACCTGCTGAACGCCAGCCTGAATTTGCCAGTTATCGTTGATGTTGTACCCGACATAGCCATGATGGATGGTGTTAAAGTAGGAGTAGAAACGGTATTCGGCTGAGAGTATCCAGTCGCCAATCGCTCCGTCGGCATTGACCCGGAACAGATCGAAACCGGCATCACCATACTTCTCGTCTTTATTGTCATTCCAATCTTTGTAACCGTAATTGAAACGCATGGCACCGCCAAAGGCGATCGGTTGTTTTTCTTTAAACACCTCTTCGACAACGTCTTTGATCGCCGGTTTTAAAGTCTTATCAGCGCTCACAGTAGTCATAGCCGGCGCAGCGGCATCCATCGATTGAGCCTTAACGATCGCCTCCAAATCGGTCAGGCGCTTTTCCATTGCAGCCATTTCCGCCACCTTGGTCCGCAGAACCCGAATTTCCTTGAGCAGAACCTGGCTGTCCATGGTTTCGGCGGTCATACCCGTAGCGGCCATACTCAGCACCAGTACTCCGATCAAACAAAACACTCTTATCCGTTTCAGCATGACATGTCCTTTGCATCATTTAATTCAGCCCACGGCTGATTTCAAAAACCCAAACCTCCATCATTACGCCAGCAAGGGCTATTTTGAGGCTTTCCGAGCGGCATCCAGCCAACCGTCCCATGTCTGCTGATTCTTTGTAATCCAGGCGTTAACGTGTCGCTCAATATCTTTCTGTGATTTTTCCCCTTCTTCCATGAGCGTGTTTTGTGCGTTGATATCATCCAGGGGCAAAGTGAACACCTTGAAAAATTCTTTCGCGGCTGGATTCGCAGCGAGAAATTCTTTATTGGCGACGATCTGGATATCCGCCACCACAAATCCAAGTTTGACCGGATCGCTGACAGCACCAACAACGCCACTTGCTGTCAGGTATTCTACTTGCGATTTTTGCGCTTCAGTAGGTTTGATCTCAGGAACATTGATCCACATCACGTCTTCACCGGGCTTTAACTTGAAGACCGTCCAGTTCGGTGCCCAGGTGTAAAAGAAGGCGGGTTCTCCAGCGTTGTAACGTGCCAGGGCATCAGCCATGCTCGCCGAATAGGACGCTTTGATCGGGTTGATGTGATCTTCAAGGTCATAGACGTCCATGTGATGTGCGATGGTTCCCTCACAACCCCAACCGGCGGGGCAGGCTGTCAGGTCGGCTTTGCCATCGCCGTTGGCGTCGAAGGCTGCTTTAACTTCGAGCCTTTTGAAGTCATCAAGTGATTTAATGTTGTATTTTTCCACATCTCTTTTTGATACCAGATAGCCTTGCAAACCACCGGACTTAACGACATAACCGACTTTTTCTGCCTTTTCGTAAAAGTTCTTTGGCAGTTGATCTTCATGGAGCGGGAACCAGCCGTTGGTCCAGTAATCAAGGTCACCCAGAGCAAGAGACTGGTAAAAGAGCGGGTTTGATAATTCTTTCGGACTCTTCACGTTGTAGCCAAGCTCTTTCAGACCGGCACTTACCAGGGCTTCCTGGAAGTAACCTGTGTTCCAGCTTGCACGAGCAGGCTGCACCGTGATTCCTGCGCCGGGCTGTAATGTGACGTCTCCTTTGGATTGCTCCTCTTTGGTGCAGGCCGCTAATGCCAGAGTTAACATCAGGAAAATAAATAGAATCCGTTTCATGCTTTTCTCCTCTTTCGGGTTACGAGTGAACAAAAAGATTATTTTTTCGCAATCCCTTGGGTTATGCGGTCGAGTATCATCGCTAGCAGTACGATTGACAGACCACCTATGGTCGCCAGGCCAATCTCCAGGGTATTAAGTCCTTGCACAACGGGGTTTCCCAAGCCACCAGCACCAATCAATGCAGCAATGACAACCATCGAAAGGGCCATCATGATGGTCTGATTAAGCCCGGCCATAACCGATGGCATGGCGAGCGGTAATTGTACCTTACGTAACACCTGCCAGGGAGTGGCGCCAAAAGCAATTGCGGCTTCGACCAATTCTGGATGAACCTGGCGAATACCGAGATTAGTTAAACGAATGATCGGCGGCAGGGCAAAGACAATGGTTGCCAGAATGCCTGAGACAGTGCCGATACTGAACAACATCACCACAGGGATTAGATAAACAAAGGCAGGCGTCGTCTGCATAGCATCGAGAAAAGGGCGTAAGAGCATCTCAAACCGATCGCTACGACCGGACATAATGCCGAGTGGAATCCCGACAACAGCACAAAAGCCAACGGAACAAATAACCATCGCCAGAGTGGTCATGGTCTCTTCCCAGAGGCCGAGGTAGCCAATCAGCACGAGTGAGAGAAGGGTGAAGACCGCTACTCGCTTGCCAGCATAACGCCAGGCAGCTATGGCAAACAGTAGAATCATTGCAAACGGGGGCAATACGCCGAACAGCCATTCCAACCCTGCCAGGCTAATCTCGACCGGCACCTTAAGGATCTGAAAGAACTCACGGTAGTTTACTACCAACCAATCGACAGCGTTCTGCACCCATTTATCGAGTGGTATTAGTTGTTCATCAAAGTTAAAGATTCGCATAAGATTTTATTCGCTCCATATTGTTGATCAGATAGTCATTTCTTCAGGTTCTTCTGATCCTTCTGGCTCGTTACGTTGAAGAGTCCTTAAAAACAGGTTCTTAGACACTGCTCCAATATATTCGTCTGCATCGTTAAGGATCGGCAGAGGCCAAGGGTGACTGGTCACTTCGGGCAGAATGTCCTGCATGGAATCGCTTACATGGGCTGGTACGATTCCGTCGAGGTAGGCTTTGTTAATCAATTGGGGTTGATCAGGGTGATCGATGATTGCCCGTAGTGAGTCAGTTGAGACAACGCCCAGAAACTTACGGGTGCTATCGATTACGTAACCGAAGTCGCGATCATTTTTGATCAGCCGCTGCAGGGCAGCACGGGGACTTTTACCGTCAGTTACCACAATAGTGACCTGCGTATCGACGGATATATCCCCCGCGGTGAGAATATTGGTAGGATCTACACCACGGAAGAAAGCTCGCACGTAATCGTCGGCGGGATTTTGCAGAATTTCATCTGGAGTACCGACCTGGACAACACGGCCTCCCTCCATGATGGCGATCCGATCACCAATGCGCATCGCTTCATCCAGATCATGTGAGATGAAAACGATTGTTCGTTTTGCTTTGGCTTGCAATTTTAGCAACTCATCTTGCATCTCGGTTCGGATCAGCGGATCGAGCGCTGAAAAGGCTTCATCCATGAGCAAGATATCTGGGTCAACCGCAAGCCCTCGGGCTAAGCCGATTCGCTGTTGCATCCCACCAGACAGTTCATCGGGCATGCTTGCTGCCCAAGCTTCCAGCCCGACCTGTTCCAGAGCCTGCAATGCCCGCTCCTCACGGGTCTTCTTGTCAAAGCCGTCCATCTCTAAACCGAAAGCAGTATTTTCTAAGACAGTCATGTGTGGCATCAGGGCAAACGACTGAAAAACCATACTCATCTTCTTGCGACGCATCTTGACCAACTGATCGTTATTCATGCTGATGATGTCTTCTCCGTCGATAAATACCTGCCCGGACGTTGGTTCGATCAGGCGGTTGAGCATTCGCACCATAGTCGATTTGCCAGAACCGGAGAGGCCCATGATGACAAAAACCTCACCCTTGTAGATTTCGAAACTGGCTTTCTGCACACCTATGGTAGTCTCGATTTTTTCGAAAATTGCTTCTTTTCCTAATCCCTGTTCAAGTAACTCCATGGCTTTTTTCGGATGTGGCCCGAAAATTTTAAATAAGTTTTTAACGGAAATCTTAATTTCATCAGACATTTCCACCTCGTTTTTTATGTTTTTTACTGAGAGCGTTTGATAATTATAACCGGAGATAAGGCAAGGACAAGCGGAAGCGCTCCATGGCCTAAAGCCAAAAGTGAGAAAGTTTATGGGAGGTCCCTTGCAACCAGCAGCAACCAGGTAATCATATTGACTAGATTAAACGTAGGACAGAGTAACCCGCCACCTGCTTCTGTAGATAGACCAGAAACAAGCTCGACTCTGAATGAAAGGGAGATCACTGAAGCATCACACTGGGCAATGTTCTTAACGATCCCCTTATGAGGTGTCACCTATTTTCTGACCATACAATGGCTAGAGGATAAGGTCAAATTGCGTATGGCAGGATGGTGTAAGCTCTTTTGCCAACTCAACAGATTCGAGTATCATATAAGTCACTAGTTCTTCGCCATAAATACCTAAATTGGATCAATATGCGGGGTTTTCTCATTGTGCAGAGATTCTGCACAATGATTAAATTATGAATATAAGGTTATTTAAATTAAGCGACATAATATTTGAGACAACCAAAATTCGATCTTCGACTTTAATTACTGTAGCTTGGCGAGTATCCAGATGACAGGTCCCGCATGATTCCTAACCTGTTTATGAAAAAGTTCAGGCTTTCTTTTTTGCCAATCTTTGAGAGCCTGCACCGGGGTTTTATGTTCCAAAGCCC
>CAZKQY010000480.1:0-2850 GCA_964555005.1 uncultured Syntrophotalea sp.
CATGCCGCCGGAACCCATAATCGATTGACAGGCTGCCAAGCTCTCGTAATCGATCTTGACGTCCATATCCTTATAGGTCAGAGCGCCGCCGGAAGGGCCACCGGTCTGCACGGCTTTGAACTTCTTGCCGCCGGGGCAGCCGCCGCCGATGTCATGGATGACTTCCCGCAGGGTGATGCCCATGGGAACTTCGACCAGACCGACGTTCTTGATCTTGCCGGCCAGGGCGAAGACCTTGGTGCCCTTGGTGGTTTCGGAGCCGATCTTGTTGTACCAGTCGGCGCCCTTGACGATAATGGCCGGGATGTTGGCCAGGGTTTCGACGTTGTTGACGATGGTCGGCCTTTCCCAGTAACCGGCTTCGGCGGGGAAGGGAGGCTTGGTGTACGGCTCGCCGCGATTACCTTCCATGGAGTTGATCAGGGCCGTCTCTTCGCCGCAGACAAAGGCGCCGGCGCCGTATTTGATGTCGAGCTCGAAGCAGAAGTCGGTGCCGAAGATGTTGTTGCCCAGCAGGCCTTTTTCTTCGGCCTGAGCGATGGCGATCTTCAGCCGGGAAATGGCCAGGGGGTACTCGGCGCGGATATAGATGGTACCTTTGTTGCCGCCGATGGCGTAAGCGCCGATGGCCATGGCCTCGAGCACGCTGTGCGGGTCGCCTTCGAGAACGGCACGGTCCATAAAGGCACCGGGATCGCCTTCGTCGGCGTTGCAGACCACGTACTTGGTGTCAGACTGGTACTTGGCGGCAAAACCCCATTTAACGCCGGTGGGGAAACCTGCACCGCCGCGGCCGCGCAGGCCGGAGTTCTTCATCTCTTCGATGACCTGCGCAGGAGTCATTTCGCCGAGGCACTTGGCTAGGGCCAGGTAGCCTCCGGCGGCGATATAGGAGTCAATGTTCTCCGGATCGATGAATCCGGAGTTCCTGGTGGCTATTCTAAGCTGCTTTTTCTCTGTCATAGCTCGTCTCTCCTTATCCTTATATTAAAGAACAATCCGCTCGTAGCCGACCGGAATGACACCTTCGATAAGCTCGCCGTCCTTGATGTATTTCTGCACCAGAATTTTGGCTTTTTCAGTGTCGATGTACCCAAATACCACCGGCTCTTGGCCGGGCAAGGTTACTTCTACGGTCGGTTCGGCAAAACAGTAAGTCATGCAACCGGACTGCATAAATTCAACATCAAGGCCCAAAGCGGCAGCTTCGGCCTGCATGGCAGCCAGAACGTCCCGTCCGCCGGAAGCGACGCTGCAGGTAGCCAGGGATACATTGACCAGAGGCTTGTCGGCTTTAGCCTTTGCAGCAACCAGCAGGTCTTCGCGTAATTTCTTCAGCTCTGCAATAGTATTAATTTTTGCCATTTTCAGATTCCCCCGTTCTTATGAAAAGTCTGCAATGATGTCTTTGACCTGATCAGGAGTTACTTTCCCGTAGACCTTGTCACCGACCATAACCACCGGGGCCAGTGCACAGGCACCGACGCAGCGCAGGCAATCGATGGAGAAATTACCGTCGGGAGTGACTTCGCTGACCTCAACACCACCGAGGGCCTGTTTGAAGGCTTCGAGGACTTTGCTGGCACCAACGACGAAGCAGGCGGTACCCATGCAGATGGAGATGGGGTGCTTACCCTTGGGAATCTGGGTGAAGAAGGTGTAGAAGCTGACCACGCCGTAGACGTGAACGACCGGCACATTCATATGCTCGGCAACAAATTCCTGTACCTCTTCGGGCAGGTAGCCGAAGAGGTGCTGAGCTTTGTGCAGTGCGGTAACCAAGTGACCGGCTTTTGTTGGAAGGTCCTCGATAAAGACTGCGAGTTCCTGATAAAGGTTCTTGGGTAGTTTATACCCTTCGGGAATGATGCATTCCCCGCTCTTTTGACATGTAGACATTGATTTTCCTCCCCTGTTGTCAATGGGTTAGGGCAGCAGTTGCCCAATCCCTGAAAAGCAAAGCGCGACGCTATTGCCCAGAGAATCGACGCACCCAAGGGTCGAATTTCCAGGCATGATTGAACAAGACAGACCCCCCCCCGCACGGACAGGTACGCTTCCGGTTCATCTTGTGTGATTCAGTCTTGAGGTTGTGTAGCTTAGGGGGGAAAGGTATAGGAACCTATTTCCGCCTCCTCATTGCATAAAAAGATTTGCGCCGCAGTTTAGTCCGCTGCGGTTGACCTTCTTCCTTCGTGAAACACAAAGTCAGTCTCTGGGGGAAGAACGAGAAGGTCTTCATCGGGACGCATCACCCCCGGTAGTAATATGCAGGGGGGCGGACCATCTGGATCAAGCGATATTCAGTTTTGTGTTGGGAGGGATAGATCGTGTCATCGGTCTTTCCCTTCCTCCTGCATAACAAAAAAAGTGCTTCTATGTATTTACTGATGGCGTTATTTGAAGAGGCAGGATCTAACAACCCGAATCTGTGGATTGGGAAGGTAGCTGTCTCGCAAGTTATTTTGCCAGACTGACTAAAAAAGTGATTTCTGGATAACATGCTGAAATTATTGGAAAAAATTTATTTAAATCGGATGATTTTCCAATGACAAATAACGCGCAGGTGCAATCTAGCAGTTCTTTATGTCTTTTTCAAATGATTTTTTTTTTGCTGACATTTATGCGTCTGTTGTTTTGGCCGGAGGGGAAAGTTGTAGGAGAAGCTAGAAAGCACGCCGTACTTTAGCTTAATTAAACATTGCAATAAGGAGGCAGGCAAAATGAACCGGTTTTGTTTGCCTTATAATCAAGATGGGTTTGCAAAAACCTGCAAACGATGTAACATCTCGAAATAATTGAATATTACCGTATTTTTCGCTTTGCTCCGTGCGTGACTTGTGGCAAGAT
>CAZKQY010000481.1:0-4581 GCA_964555005.1 uncultured Syntrophotalea sp.
CGCGCGGATTTCTCCCACAGGTTTTCGTCTGTCAGGTTCTGTATCCGGATCGGGCCCTTCCGCACCAGATTCAGCAGGACGCCGTTCTGCAGTGGGCGATGCCAGGATTCCATGAACAGCAGCGCTTCACCGATAAAGGTGTCCTTGCCGTGCGTCAGCAGCGTCTCGGTCGAGGAGGCGTTGCAATACCTGTGGTTATTTTTGACCAGATACCCGAGTGCCGTCAAAGCATTGAGAAAATGTTCGGTATTCGGCAGATGCATCGAGAAGGCGAAAGCAATCTCTTCCGCCGTTTTGTGATCGGACAGGCCATCGAAAAGATTCAACTTGAGAGCGGTTTTCAGCAATTCCCACTTTACAGCGGATTCGGTGAGCGCAAACAGTTCACCTGCTTGTGTCTGCGGGTCGGGTAAAGGTTTTTTCATTATATGGAGAATCTTTCTGTCGTCGTGGACGGTTGTCGATACCCTGGCAGGGACCGTGTTTCCTATCGATGATCCGGGTTTGACCATGTACATCCGGTCTCCCTTCGAAAAAGGGATGGAGACCGGATGTAGGGGAAAAAGATTTATTCTTACTGGGCGCAGCTGGCGGCGGAGGCTGACCGGCATGTGGTTAGAGCTCATCGCCGCAGGTTTTTCCGGCACGCACCGCGATCGCCTGGCGCATGGCGGCGTTCCATTCCCTCGCGGAATAATGGATCGAAAGGGGAATAAGAAAACTGCTGTCAAAATTGCTTGCGATGACCTCGGCTAAATTACCTATTCGCTTGGTGGTTAAATTGTTTGTATGCATGGATGATGTCTTTCTGAGAACAGGATGATTTATATGTCGATATCAGGTGTGCCACTGATCTTCGAGTTGTTGTAACCATGTTTCCACTCGGACGGCGTTTTTGTCCTTTTGATTCTCCTCGTCCAGCGCCAGCCCCACGAATTGATTCTTTAGCATGGCGGTTGAAGCATCGAAGTTGTAACCTTCGGTGGACCATGCGCCGATAGGGGTTGCGCCGCAGTCGACCAGCACCTCATAGAGCGTGCCCATGGCATCCAAAAAAGTGGACGGATAGGCTTCCTGGTCACCTAAACCGAACAGGGCGATCCGTTTTTTCTGCAGATTGACTTCTTGCAGCAGTGCCATTTTATTGTTCCAGTCATCCTGGACATCGCCGTATCCCCATGTGGAGATCCCCAGGATCAGGTTGGGATATCGGGCCAGATCTTCCGCTACGGCCTGGGAGATGTCGATGAGGTCGGCCCGTTCCTTGCCAAGCAGTTGCAGCATCATCTCTGCGTACTTGGTGGTGTTGCCGGTGGTCGATCCGTAAACTATGCCGATTTGCGCCATGATGTTTCCTTTCAGATAGGGGGGGAGACTGTTTGGAGTCCTTCGCAGGTTCATGGTCGGATAACTATGTTTCGATGGTGAACAGGATAGGTCTTAACGCTGGACATTTCAGTGATTCGCGTCACGATAATGAAAATTGTTTTCAGTTGAATTGCAAAAATAAATGTCGCAGGTAAGGCTGTGAAGGGAAAACAACGGCCCGCCTGAGAGATTTGGGCGGGCCGGAAACAGGTTGTGTAGGGGGTTAATGAGGCAAGGGGGCGGGAGTAATCCCGTTGCAGTATGAGCACCCTTGGCTCACCACCGAGGATAAGGATTCCCGGCGGCGGTTCAAAGTGTCGGCCGCAGAAGGTTGTCCTCCGCCTCCCGTTCGTAGGAAGGCCAGGCGTCAAGGTAGAGCAGATCCGTTGCCGTCGGCAGCGCCTTATCCTCGTCCCGCCGGGCGACCAGGCGGTCGTTCTCCAGGCGATAGCGCCGGGCGTCGAAAAGGGCCGGCGTGGCTGTCCAGCCGTCATCCTGCCATATCCAGCGTTCTCCGGACAATTGCGGTTGGGATGCGATACCGGCTGCATGGATATCCGACGCGTTCGGCGGGCCGAGCATGCTTTGTGCTGTTGCGGTACCTGCCAGCGTTGCCAGTGCTGTGCTGATGTCACCGGTTTTCTGCACCTGCTTGAGCAACGCGGCCAGGCTCTCCGGGGTTTGGCTGCTGACCCAGCTGAAGGCGGCCAGGGGGGCGTAATCGGCGGCCCAACCGTCGGTCCGGGCGTGTTTCAACGCTCCGATGGGCACCGCGCTGGTGGCCAGAGCTTGGGTCACCTGGTCGGCGCCGCGCGAAAGCAGTGCGGTAAGAACTTCCAGACCGTCGGCTTCCGCTACGCACAGCAGGCCGATGGCACCGGGAAGCCCGTCGTTCAACCAGAGAGCGCTTTCCCCCTCCCGTAGATTGCTGGTGTCCCGAATCGCCCGGCGGGCTAGCGCCTTGGCGATTTTGGCCCGGCGCACCCAGCGTCCGACGCCCTGCTCGGTTGCATCCCAATGGGGATCTTCGGCCAGCAGTAGCCATTGGCCGGATACCGTTGTGCTGCCCAGATCGCGTGGCCACTGGGCCACGCCTTGAAGAGCGGGGCAAACGCCGAGCCAGCGCGTTACGCCGGCCTGCATGTCCGCGACATCTTGGGCCACGGCAGCGGCTGTGGCTGAACGGCTGCGGTCATGCAGGAGGGGGACATCCGTAACCTGAGTTTGCATCAGGTTCGCGCTCTGCACGACAGCAAAGTCGAGCAGCCCTGAGGTCACACCTTCGCGGATATACTGCTGCGGGCCTCCATCGTCAATCGTGACGCGCCATGTCCAGTGTCCCGCCGGCGCCGCAGCGCCACTCGCCAGGGACGCTTTCCAGGCGGGCAGCCGGATCTCTTCCGTCAAACCGAAGCGCTGTCGGTCGTAAGGGGTGCGTAGTACGCGGTCCGCGTCGAACCCCAGCCGAGGCATCACGTCGGGAGCGCGCAGCCAGCAACCGTCGTGTTGTAGCCAGGCAGGCTGTTTATCTTCCGCCCAGCCGGTGGTCGTCAGCGACCAGGATATCTCGACTTGGCACCCTTTTTCGGTACAACCGTCCAGCGGCAGGGCGAGATGGTCCTCTTCGATGAGCGGAATGACCTTTTGACCCTGCACGCGAGCGCTCGTCACCTGCAACCCGTAGGGCAGTTCGGCATGCAGCACGCCGGTGGCGGTTCGCACCTCTCGCAGGTGCCAGTACCCCCGCAATTGCCGCTGTATGCCATCGACCTCAAGCGTGACCTGGCCGCCGGATGTTGAAAAAGCGCTTTGTTCCTCCGCCCAGCGGGTCTCCCACGCCGCATCCGAGGTAAGTTGCTGCTCCAGGGTCTCGTAACCGCCTTCGATAACGTAGCGCTGATGTAACCGTCCGGAAAAATACGCCAGTGCCAGGCAGGCGGTCAGCACCACGGCTACGCTGCCCGGTGACACGCATCGGCACAGGTTATGTCGGCGAGCCCGCCAGCCGGTATCGGTTCCCCGGCGGGACAACAGGGCGGCCAGGGTGAGTAGTAACAGCACCAGTGCCAACTTGAAGCCGTCGGCGATGGTGATTTTTTCAATCCATGGTGACAGGCCGGAGATACCCGAGATACCGATATGTACTGGCAGGCCGATTTGGAATGGGGGGTAGCTGATCAGGTCGGTTTCATGATTGACGATCATAATGAAGGCGGCCAACATGGATGCGGCGTAGGCCGGTCCCTGGCGGCGGATCAACGCGTGCACCAGAATGGTGATCGCCGATATCTCCAGCAGGGCGGGGGTCAGCACGGTCAGTTGGTGGATGATGGGTTGTAGCAGTCGTACGCTCCCCGGAGCTGCTATGGCTGTCATCAGGATACTGCTGATTCCGGGGATTATGGCCAGCAGTATGGTAACGGTCGCCGCCGCTGCGGCACGGCCGACCAGCCGCACGTGACAGGGTGCCGGTGCGGCATCGAGCATTTCGCCGATACCGGCCTGATCGTCCCGCCGTGCGGACACCCCGACTATGCCGGCTGTCATGAAGACGATGATCACGTAAAATAGCTTGGACAGCAGAGGCGTTACCAGCTCAGGGCGCGGGATAAACGGCCCGTAGGCATGCTGTACGACATGCATGAAGCCCCCGGCGATGCCTAGCAGGCCGAGGCCGAGAAAGGTCCACCACAGCCAGCGGCGACAGAGCATGTGCCGTATTTGCCACAGGGATTCGCTGCCTGCCGCGCGCCACCATCCGGCTCTGCCGATCGATCCGATCGGCCCGGGAAGCGGTGCGTCATGATCCGTGTCTCGCACCCCGCCATCGGCTGCGGTCGAAGCCGAAGCTTTGGGCGTTCTTTCCAGGGCCAGGTCCTCACGTCGGACGCGCCGGAGTGCAGCGCCCAGTAGTAACAGCGGAAAACCGCCCCAGAGGATGCGATTGGCCAGCAGAGTCGGGGTCAGTTCCAGTAGGGCGGTGCTTTTCTGCTGTGGTGTCCAGTTGTCGACCACCTGATGCTCGGTTTCGGAATAGCCGGATGGATCGACAATGGTGGCGACTGATTGGTTGAGGTGACCTTCCTTGAAAACGATCATCGATACCATCCACAGGGTCATCAACAGGGCCGCAACCGCGAACGCGCCTCCCACGGCGCGGGTCCGCAGGGTGGCCAGGAAGTACAGGGCGCCGGATCCCGCCGACAAGGGCAG